>NZ_SDPL01000203.1 GCF_004135055.1 Agromyces binzhouensis
CCCGCGCCGACGGGAGCGCTCGCGGCGACCGCACCGCGACGCCGGCTCTCCGGAGGGGCGATCGCCGCGATCGTGGTCGGCGGGGTGGCGCTCGTCGCGGTGCTCGTCGCCGGAGGCATCGGCCTGTTCGGCCTCGTCCGGGGCGTCGCGGAGACGGCGATCGCCGAGTCGTCCGAGTCGGCCGGCCCGGGTGCGGTCGGCGCCGACGTCGAACGGTACGAGTCGTACGAGACCGGCTACGAGTTCCCCGCCGCGATCGAGATGTACTGGGACGGGCGCTACGACGACGACTGCGCGATCGGGTTCGCGGAGGGCTGCTGGCAGATGGCGCTGTTCACCGAGGCCGATTGCGACGTGCTCGAGGTGACCCTCGTCTTCAACGACGACGCCGACTCGTGGGTCGCGGAGGAGACCGAGACGCGACTCGTGTCGGACGTGCGAGCCGACGAGGCGGTGCCGGTCGTGTTCGGCAACGACGACCGGGAGTTCGGCTGGATCGACCAGGTGCGCTGCACCGACGGCGCCGGCGCCTGAGCACGGCACCGCGCCACCGTGCGCGCTGCGCGTCGACGTGATCCGGGTGGGCGCGATCGGGACCGGCCGCCCGCGCGCTCAGGGGCAGTGCAGGTGCGTCGGCGTCGTGGCATCCCCGCGATCGATGCGGTGCTCGGCCATCGGGGCACCGCACAGCGGGCATGCGGGATCGGCCGGCGGCACGTAGGGCGCCTCGGGCCGTCCGATGCCGACCTGAGCGGGCCCGGCGACGGGATAGAGGAACTGGTTGACGCGCGACCAGAACCCGGGCACGCCCTTCCACGGGTTCGGCAGTTTTTGTTCGTGCACGAATGATTAGTGTACAGACTATTCTGGAGCGCATGATCGACCCGCTCGAGCTCGACCGTCAGCTCTGCTTCGCGCTCGCCGCGACGAGCCGCGAGGTCGTGCGGCTGTACCGCCCGTCGCTCGATCCGCTCGGGCTCACCCACCCGCAGTACCTCGTCATGCTCGCACTGTGGGAGCAGAGCCCGCTGCGACTGCGCGAGATCGCCGACCGCCTGCACCTCGAGCCGGCCACCGCCAGTCCGCTCGTCGGGCGCCTCGAGTCGGCCGGGCTCGTGACCCGGCGGCGCAGCGCGGACGACGAGCGCGCCATCGACATCGAGCTCACCGCCGACGGCGAGGCGCTGCGCGAACGCGCGCTCGCAGTGCCCGGAGAGGTCGTGGCGCGCCTCGGCTACCCCGTCGAACGGCTCGAGCGGCTCCGCGACGAGCTCACCTCGCTGCTCGAGGCCGCGCACCGCGCGAACTGACGGAGCGGAGACCGGATCACGCGCGACGGGCCGGTGTCAAGTCCCTCCCGCGATCGGGGAACAGTCCGTAGAACTGACTGCGCGGGTCCCCGAAGCCCGCCACAGGCCGTCGGTCACCGCGCGGATTCTCGTCCACGCGGACGTCCCGGGACACCCGGGCGATCGACGGCCTGACCCGTTCCATCGCCATGCCCGGAAGGACCCCGTTTGGGAACGCTCCACGTCGGCCGCATCACGCGGATCGATCTCCCCGACATCGTGCTCGCCCACGTTCACGCCGTCGTCATCGCCAAGCTCCGCATCCACGAGCCCGTGCTCGTCGGATGGATCTCGCCCGAGGGGCACCGCGACGAGGTGCTCGTGCACCCCACGATGCCGGTCGTCGTCAACTACGACGCCGACGACCGGATCGGTCTCGTCCGTGACTGGCTCGAGCGCCTCATGCGCTCGGCGAACGGCGTCGGCGGACTGCAGCTGACCCCGGAGGCGATCGAGGAGCTGGCCGCGATCGGCGGTACCCGGGTGGACGCAGGGGCGCCCGCGCCCGCGAGCTGAACGAGGGGCCCCGGTCGCGGAAGTCGGCGGCCGGTGCCACCATGGACCCGTGCCGGAGATGCCGGAGGTCCAGGCGCTCGCCGAGTTCCTCGCCGAGCGCGCCGAGGGGCATGCCATCACGTCCGCCCGGGTCGTCGCGATCGCGGCGCTGAAGACGTTCGATCCGCCCCTGCACGCGATCGAGGGCCGGCCCATCGCCTCGGTCGGGCGGCACGGCAAGTTCCTCGACGTCGAGCTGGGCGGGGCGGATGCCTCGGGCGGCACCCCCGCCGGCGAGCCGCTCCACCTCGTCTTCCACCTCGCCCGCGCGGGCTGGCTGCGCTGGTACGACGAACTCCCGACCACGGTGCTCCGGCCGGGCCGATCGCCCATCGCGCTTCGGATCCGCCTCGACGACGGAGCCGGGTTCGACCTCACCGAGGCCGGCACGAAGAAGTCGCTCGCCGTCTACGTCGTCCGAGATCCCGCCGACGTGCCCGGTGTGGCGAGGCTCGGCCCCGACCCGATGGCCGACGACTTCGCCCTCGAGCGCTTCGCCGAGATCCTCGACGGCCGTCGAACGCGAATCAAGGGGCTCCTCCGCGACCAGTCCGTGCTCGCAGGGATCGGCAACGCGTACTCCGACGAGATCCTCCATGCCGCGAAGATGTCGCCGTACAAGATCGCCGCGACGCTCGACCCGGGCGAGGTCGAGCGGCTGTACGCCGCGATGCGCGGCACCCTCGGCGAGGCGCTCGCCGAGGCGTCCGGAAAGCCCGCCGCCGAGCTGAAGGACGCCAAGCGGCGGAACCTTCGGGTGCACGGCCGAACCGGCCTGGCCTGCCCCGCGTGCGGCGACACGATCCGGCAGGTCGAGTTCCACGACTCGACGTTCCAGTACTGCCCGACCTGCCAGACCGGCGGCACCCCGCTCGCCGATCGCGTCCTGTCGCGGCTCGTGAAGTAGCTCCTCGGAACCGGCTGGGGGGATGCCGCGAGGCACCTGTGGCGACGACCCGCCCGCCGCCCGACGTGCTTGCATGCTGTCATGGGCTCGTTCGCGATGTTCCCCCTGGGCAGTGTGCTGTTCCCGCACATGCCCCTCGCCCTGCGCGTGTTCGAGCCCAGGTACCTCGTCATGATGTCCAGGATCCTCAACGACCAGCCGAGCGAGTTCGGCGTCGTGCTGATCGAGAGCGGGCGCGAGGCCGCCGGCGCCGAGGCGCAGCGGAGGTTCGACGTCGGCACCGTCGCTCGGGTCACCGAACTCGGCGCCACCGAGGGCGACCTCGCGGTGATCGCACGGGGAGGCCGTCGCATCGAGGTCGTGGAGTGGCTGCCCGACGACCCGCATCCCGTGGCCGTCGTCCGCGAGCTGCCGGAGCTCGATTGGGACGAGAGCCTCGGACCGCTGCTCGAGAGGGCCGAACTCGTCGTTCGCCGCACGATCGCCCGCGCGAGCGAGTTCGTCGAGCTGCCGTGGGACGCGGACGCGGAGCTCAGCGAGGATCCGACAGCGGCGGCGTGGCAGCTCGCCGGGATCGCGCCGCTGACCCCGCTCGACCAGGTCCGGCTGCTCGCCTCGACGAGCCTGCGGACGCTGCTGACCCAGCTCATCGAGTTCACCGTCGGCGCAGGCGAGGTGCTCACGACATCCTGGGCGACCACGGACGACCTGGACGCCGAGATCGCCGAGGCGCTCGACCGCGCGGGCGAGCATCAGCCGGATGCGGGCGAGGACTCGGACGGGGACCCCGACGATGACGAGCCCCCGTCCGCGACCGACGGGAGGAACGCATGACCGAGCACTGGCGCCGCGTGCGCTGCCCGCGCTGCGGCGAGACGTCCACCGCCCTCGTGGCAGTGGTGCCGACGATGGGCGACGCGGGTCTCGCCGTGGTCGACTACCGCTGCCCGAGCGGATGTCGCCACGACGACGTGCACGACGAGCTGGACGAGGCGCTCGGCATCCGGCACGCGCTCGGCTGAGCGCCGACGGGGTCACGTCGGCGCCGGACCGAACCCGTCGCTGTCCTCGTCGCGCGCCCGCTCCTGGGCGACGACCTCCGCACGATCCGACAGGCGGCGGAGTCCGGCGAGCGGCTGCGCCATCCGGTGGTTGCCGCGCAGCTTCGACTCGGCGCGGTCGAGGAACGCCCAGTACCCGGCCGTGAACGGACACGCCTCGGGACCGGTCCGGACGCGCGGATCGAAACGGCACCCTCCGCAGTAGTCGGTCATCCGGTCGAGGTACGCACCGCCCGCGGCGTACGGCTTCGTGGCGACCCGCCCGCCGTCGGCGTGCTGCGACATGCCCACGACGTTCGCCGGCATGACCCACGGGGTCCCGTCGACGAACGCCCCCGCGAACCAGTCGCTGAGCGCCGCCGGTTCGACGCCGCGCTGCAGCGCCCAGTTGCCGAGCACCATGAGCCGCTGGATGTGGTGGGCCCAGCCGCGGTCGCGGACGTCGGCGAGCGTCGCGCGCAGGCACGCGGCGTCGACGCCGTCCGGGTCGAGCATCGCGAAGGGGCGGGGGACCGGCCGGTCCGCTCCGAGGAAATCGCTCTCGCGGACGTAGTCCGGGCCGAGATGCCAGTAGAGGTGCCAGACCCAGTCCCGCCAGCCGACGACCTGGCGGACGAAGCCCTCCACGCTGGACAGCGGGGCGCGACCGGCGTCGTACTCCGTCGCCACGCGCCGAGCGAGGCGGAGCGGATCGAGCAGTCCGAGGTTCAGCGGCACGCTGAGCAGCGAGTGCGCCATCACCCAGTCGTGCTCGAGCACGGCGTCCTCGAACGGGCCGAAGTCGCCGAGCCTCGACTCGATGAAGTCGTCGACGGCCCGCTCGGCCTCCGCCTCGGTGACGGCGAACCGTCGCGGCCCGTCCGCGCCGATGAGCCGGACCGACCCGTCCGCCTCCCAGCGGTCCAGGTCCGCGCGCACCTCGCGGTCGATGTCGTCCTCGTCGGGCCACCAGGGCTCCGGGAGGCCCAGCGTGACGGCTCCCCTGGGCGGCGGGCGGCGGTTCTCGCGGTCGAGGTTCAGCCGGCCGCCCTCGGGGTCGGGTCCGCGCATCAGGAGCCCGGTCCGTTCGCGCACCCAGCCGTAGAAGTCCTCCATGCGGGTGCGCCGCGACCCACGGCCGGACATCCACTCGGCGAAGTCCGCCTCCGTCGTCGTGAATCCTCGGCTCGGGAGCATCGGGATGCCGCGTCGCTGGACGGCGGATCGTGCGGCGCGGGACGGCGGCGCGATCACCTCGAGGTCGTCGCGACCGTCCACCGCGTCACCGAATCGCTCGACCTGCCGGAACTCGGCGCGGGCGCCCAGCTCGGCGGCTCGGTGCCGGATGGCCGAGAGGACGAGATGCGCCTTCTGCCGGTGCATCGGCGCGCGGCCGAACGCCGCGCGCGCCTCGACGAGCAGGATCGGCCCGCCGTCGTCGAACGAGGAGCCGAGCTGCCCGGCGAAGAGCCACCGAACCGTCATCCGCGCATCCGATCGGGCCGAACCCGTCGTCGTCCGAGCCCGCCCCTGAGGGCGGCTCAGGCCTCCCGCGCGTGCCGCGGCGCGTGCTCCTCGGCGACGACCTCGTCCTCGTGCTCGGCGGAGGTGCGGCCCGACGTCTCCGAGGTCCGCTCGACCCGCTCGGGCCCATCGGGCGCGGGCGCGACGTCGGCGGCCCGACCATCGCCCGACC
>NZ_SDPL01000204.1 GCF_004135055.1 Agromyces binzhouensis
CCGGCGCGCGGCGAGGGCGACACCGGCGACGGTCCGGCGACGGATGCCACATTGCCGCCCACGACCTGACCCGACCCGATCCGACCCGTCGTCGCCCCGAGGAGCCCAGCTCGATGCCCCATCCGAACGCGTCGCCCGCCGACGCCGTCGCCCGCCTCCGACGCGACCTCGCGCCCGACCGCGTCCTCGTCGAGCCGTCCGACCTCGCGCGCTACGCGCACGACGACGCCGAGTGGGCCGACTTCACCGACCCCGTCGCCGTGGTGCTCGCGGAGTCCGTCGACGACGTCGTCGCTGCGGTGCGCGCGGCCGCGGCATCCGGCCTGCACGTCGTCGCGCGGGGTGCCGGCACGGGGCTCTCGGGCGGAGCGAACGCGATGGCGGGCTCGATCGTCGTGTCCCTCGAGCGGATGACCCGCATCCTCGAGGTCGACGCGGACGAGCGGCTCGTGGTCGCCGAGGCCGGGGTGCTCAACGACGACCTGCGGCAGGCGGTCGCCGCGCACGGGCTCTGGTATCCGCCCGACCCGGCGAGCTACCGGATCTCGACGATCGGCGGCAACGCCGCCACGAACGCGGGCGGCATCTGCTGCGTGAAGTACGGCGTGACGCGCGACTACGTGCTCGGCATGACGGTCGTCCTGGCCGACGGCGAGGTCGTGCGCCTCGGCCGCCGGACGGCGAAGGGGGTGACCGGCTACGACCTCACGGCGCTCATGGTCGGATCGGAGGGCACGCTCGGGATCATCGTGGAGCTCACGCTGAAGCTCCTGCCGCTCGGCGGCCGCGAGGACCGTGCGATCGTCGGCTCCTTCGACTCGCTCGAGGCGGCCGGCGAGGCGGTCGCGGCCATCTCCGCCGCGGGCATCGTGCCGTCGGCGCTCGAGCTCATCGACCGCACCTGCATCGAGGCGGTCGACGCCTGGCAGTCCCTCGGCCTGCCGCACGGGGTCGAGGCCATGCTGCTCGCCCGGGTCGACGAGGTCGGCGCGGCCGGCGCGGCCCTCGCCGGTGCGATGGCCGAGCGGATGTCGCGTGCCGGCGCGCTGACGGTCGAGCAGGGCGCATCGACCGAGGAGGCGGACCGGCTCTTCCTGGCGCGGAGGCTCGCGTACCCCTCGCTGGAACGGCTCGGCCCGGTGCTCACCGAGGACATCTGCGTGCCGCGCGCGCGTGTGCCCGAGATGCTGACGCGGATCCAGGCGAGCGCACGCGACCACGACGTCGTCATCGCGAACATCGCCCACGCGGGCGACGGGAACCTGCACCCGCTGATCATCGCGCCCGAGGGCGACGACGCCGCGAAGGCGCGGGCGAAGCTCGCGTTCGACCGCATCGTCGACGACTGCCGTGCCCTCGGCGGCACCGTCACGGGCGAGCACGGCGTGGGACTGCTGAAGCTGCCGGGTGCCGCCCGCGAGCTCAGCCCGCGGGTGGTGGAGCTCCACCGTGCGATCAAGCTGGCGCTCGACCCGGACGGGGTGCTGAACCCGGGCAAGGCGTTCCCGGCGTGAGCCGGCACGGCGTGAGCCGGCGTCCTAGACGGCGACCTCGCGCTGCAACCGGTCGAGCAGGATCCGATTGAACAGGAGCGGCTGCTCGATGTTCGCAGCGTGCCCGTCGCGCGGGATCACGATCGAGTCCGCCAGCGGGTTGAGCGCGGCCGCGGCCGCGGCGTGCTCGGCCGGCCAGAACTCGCTCTCCGCGCCGGCCACGAAGAGGACCGGGACGTCGCACTCGGCCACGACCGGCCGCCAGTCGCGCTTCGCGTGATCGTTCAGGAGCGCGAGCTGCGCGTCCGAGAACGCGGGCGCGCCGCCGCGGGGCACCTCGAGCGAGGTCAGCAGGCGAGCGATGCGCACCAGGCCCTTCGACTTCGCCGGGAAGCGCCCGGGGTCGGGGATGCCGGTCGCGAAGAGGGTGTCGCGGTTGCCGGCGTCGTAGTCGTAGAACCCGTGGGGCCAGTCGTCGGTGTTCAGCATGCAGGGCGTCTGGTCGACGATCACGACGTCGCGGAGGCGTGCGGTGCCGTGCTCGGCGACGAACGCCCAGATCGCGTCGCCGCCCATCGACTGGCCGACCAGGGTGACGTCCGTGAGGTCGAGCGCGTCGAGCAGGTCGCGGATGTCGCCGCCGTGCCGCTCCATGCCGGGTTCGCCGTCGCCGGGCTCCGACCTGCCGTGCCCGCGACGGTCGAGCGCGAGGACGCGGTACCCGGCGCGGGCCAGGGGCTTCACCTGGTACCGCCAGCTCGTCGCCGGTGCCGTGAAGCCGGCGATCAGCACCACCGGCCGCCCGCCCGGATCGCCGTACTCGAGGTAGTTCAGCCGGGTGCCGTCGGATGCGATGAGGTCGACCACGCTCCACCCCCTTCCGGGTCGTGTGGATGCACACCCTATCGGGGCGCGACGGATCCGGCGAGCGGGGCGGTCTCGCGCGCGGCGGGCCCGCCTCCGCGCGCTCGTCGACGATCCACAGCCTGCGCATAACCGCCGGCCGTATGGTCGGTCGGGTCCGAACCGACGCGTCGCGTCGCCCGAAGAATCCGAGGTCTCCATGCCCGCACCCCGCCGCTCCATCTCCCTCGCCGCACTCGTCATCCCGCCGGGCCTGCTCGTCGCGTCGGTCGTCGTGCTCGTGATCGGCATCGCGATGACGATCGCGGAGAACGAGGCGCTCGTCGCCGCGCTGAACAGCCCGGAGGGCACGGCCGCGGCCGTCTACGGCGGGCAGTCGCGCGTCGTGGTCGCTGCAGCGGTCCTCACGGCCGGGATCCTCGCCGTCATCGTCTCGCTCGCGACGATCGCGATCACGGGCACCATCCGTGCGTTCGCACCGCGGTTCGAGACGGCCGCGTCGGTCACGACCGACGCGGACGACGTCGAGGACTTCGGCGACCTGGACGACCTCGACGAGATGCGAGGCGTCGACGACGAGGCGGATTCCGCGCGCGACGAGTCGGTCGCCGAGCCCGTCGAGGACCGCCGGGACGTCACGCCTGGAGCGTCGTCACCCGCCCGTTGAGGTCGGAGGCGGAGGCATCCGTCGACCACAGCGCCACGATCTCGTCGGCGAGCCGCTGCTCGAGGCCGGCGAGCGCCTTCACCCGGAAGGTGACCGCCGCGCCGGGCGAGCCCGCCTTCGCGAAGCCGTCGGCGAGCGAGCGCATCCACGACTCGCTCGCGGCCTTGATCGCCGTGTAGTTCGCGCCGCCCGCGGTCGGCTTCTCGACCGTCGTCGACGAGACGATCGCGACGCGCCCGGCGTCGGAGCCCACGAGGTCGTCCCAGAAGACGCGGCTGGCGTACCGCAGCGCGGTGAGCGAGCGCTCCAGCAGGCGGTAGTCCTCCTCGGTCTGACCGGGGATTCCTCCTCCGCCGCGCCATCCGCCGACGAGGTGGACGACGCCATCGACGTCGCCGAGCCTCGCGTGGACGCGCATCGCGAGCTCGAGCACGTCGTCGCCGTCGGTGAGGTCCGCGCGCTCGCCGAGGACCCCGGGGATCTCGACCTCGAGTTCGTCGAGTCGGCCCTGGTGGGAGCCGACGGCGACGACCTTCGCGCCGTTCTCGACTAGGGTGCGCGCGACGGCGCGACCGGAGGCGCTCGTCGCGCCGGCGATGACGACGACCTTGTCCTGCAGGGTGTTCACGGTAGGGGATCCTCTCATGCCGAGAGCCACCCCGGAGAACCGGCTGATCTCCAGGCCGGTCGTCCGGGGTGGCTCGGCGTGCCTCCGGGGGCGAGGCGGTCGCGTGTCAGGCGTCGGCGCCGGTGATGCCGACCGTCGACTCGATGACGGGCTTCATCTTCCTGTCGAGGGCCTCGAAGAACATCGACAGGGGGAACTCGTCGTCCATCACGAGGTCCGTGTAGCCCTTCGGCGGGCCGGCGAGCACCTCGCGGGGCAGGCCCTCGGCCCAGACCGATGCCGGGTTCGGCGTGAGGACCCCGCGGACGAGCTCGTACGCGGCGAGCCAGTGCGCGGTCTTCGGACGGTCGATCGACTTCCAGTACAGCTCGTCGATCGCGTCGCCGAGCTCGACGACCGCGTCGGGGACCGCGTCCCAGTCGAACGTGAGCTTCACGTCGGTCCAGTCGAGCACGTGCTTCTGGTGCAGCCACGCGAACAGCAGCTGGCCGCCGAGCCCGTCGTAGTTGCGCACGCGCGACCCCGTGATCGCGAACCGGAAGATCCGGTCGAAGATCACCGCGTACTGCACGAGCTTCGCGTGCTCGAGCAGCCGGGTGTCGACGGCGTCGAGCTCATCGCCCTCCGCCACGCGCGCACGCAGCCCCCGCTCGATCTTCACCGACTCGCGGAACGCGGTCAGGTCGCAGCGGAGTTCCTCCAGCGAGTAGAGGAAGAACGGCATGCGCTGCTTGATCATGAACGGGTCGAACGGCAGGTCGCCGCGCATGTGCGTGCGGTCGTGGATGATGTCCCACATCACGAACGTGCGCTCCGCGAGGTCCTGGTCGTCGAGCAGGCTCGCCGCGTCATCCGGCAGTTCGAGCTTGGTGATCTCGGATGCCGCGCGCACGACCCGGCGGTAGCGGGCGGCCTCCCGGTCCTGGAAGATCGCACCCCACGTGAACGGCGGGATCTCGCGCATCGCGACCGTCTCGGGGAACAGCACGGCCGAGTTGGTGTCGTAGCCGGGGGTGAAGTCGACGAGGCGGAGGCTCACGAAGAGCTTGTTGCCGTAGTCGCCGGCCTCGAGGTGCGCGATGAACTCGGGCCAGATCGTCTCGACGACCAGCGCCTCGACGTGCCGGTCCTGCGAACCGTTCTGCGTGTACATCGGGAACACGACGAGGTGGCGGATGCCGTCGACGCGGTGCAGCTGCGGCTGGAACTCCACGAGCGAGTCGAGGAAGTCGGGCACGCCGAGCCCCTGCGACTGCCAGGTGCGGAAGTCGGCCTGGAGCGCCTCGAGGTAGCTCGCCTCGTGGGGGAAGCGGGGCGCGAGGGCGGCGACCGACTCGACGATGGCGTCGACGAGGGCGGATGCCTCCGGCCGGTCGGACTCCTCGGCGACCGAGCCGTCCTTGACCTGGAGCGCCTGCAGCCGCGTGGCCGACGCCTTCAGGCGCACCCAGGCGGGGTCGGACTCGACGCCGTCGGCGAGCGCGATGAGCTCGGGCGTGATGTCGATGCGGGCCGCGTCCTCGAGGACCTCGGGTTCGCCAACGATCGTCTCAATGGTGCTCTGTGACATCGGAAACCTCCGTTCCTCATGGGTCGGGCCGCTCGACGCGGCATCCTGCGGCGCGGCGAATCCGCGCCCAGTCCAAGGCTACGTTCGCGGCCTCCGCGATTGATTGCGGTCGGGCGCGGGAATGTTGCGTGGAACCGTGTTTCGACGCGCGCTTCCTGCGACACGCGACGGTCGCACGAGGTCTCATCCGGAGGGCGGCCGGGCGCGGCGTCGGCGCCCCGGGTCGCGCGTAGCCTGAAGGCATGGGGGCGGCGACGGAGCGACGCCGACGGACGCGGGCCGCGTTCGCGATCGCCGCCGCGACCGCGATC
>NZ_SDPL01000205.1 GCF_004135055.1 Agromyces binzhouensis
CGGCGAGCGCGTGGCGCAGGCGCGCCGCACGAGCCGGGGCGGACGCCTCGGCACCCGGCGAGTCCCAGGCGACGAATCGGCGCCGTCCCTCGGGCAGGGGGAAGGACTCGAGCACGCCGGTGCGGTGCAGGTGCACGACCGCGACCTCGGCGTCGGCCCGCTCGCCCACGTCGGCGTCGGCCATGAGGTAGCGGTCGTGGTAGTCGTGCACGACCGCCCGCTCGGGCCGGAACACGAGCCGTCGACCCGATGCCCCCGCGGCCACCACCACGATGCGGGTCCGCCGCTCGACGATGTCGCCCGCGATCGCGGCGCGCACGACGACGTGGTCCGGCCGTGGCAGGACGGCGAGCACCGTCGCACCCCGGACCGGTGGGGGTCCGCCCGCGGCCAGCGCCGCCTCGGTGCGGTGCTGGGGCTGCGTCGCCACGAACGGGAACCGCACGGGCAGTCGGTCGAACCGCACGACGCCGATCACCTCCCGCGCGGCGCGGGCCTCGCCCCGCGAGACGCGTACCGCGCCCTCGAGCAGCCGCTCCGTGATCCCGGATGCCTCGAGCGCGGCGAGCACGGGCGGATGCACGCCGACCGCCCGGCTGCCCTGCCCGATGGCCTCACGCCGCTCGAGGACCTCTACGTCGAGCCTGCGCCGGGAGAGCTCGGCGGCCAGCAGGACGCCCACCGGACCCGCGCCCACGATGATCACGTCACGCACGACCGCTCCCGGTGCCGGCGAGCGAGCCGAGGCCGACGCGGCGTCGGGTGGCTGCACGTGCGCCGCCGCGGGTTCGGACGCCGGGCGTGCTCCTCGCGGACATGGTTCACGATATCCACGTCGGGCGCCGCCGGCCCACGCCGTGCCCGCAGCCCGCCGATATGCTCGCCGCATGGGTTCCCGCCTGCACGACCTGGCCGTCGAGCACCTCGGCTCGCGGATCGTGTCGGGTGACCTCGAACCGGGCGCGGTCCTGCGGACCGAGGTGCTCGAAGCCGAACTGCGGGTGTCCCGGTCGGTGGTGCGCGAGGCCGTCCGAGTGGCGCAGTCGCTCGGGCTCGTCGAGTCGGTGCGCCGCATCGGGATCCGGGTGCGCCCCATGGCGTCGTGGAACCTCTTCGATCCCTCGGTGATCCGGTGGCGGCTCGAGTCCGAGCGCAAGGGCGCGCAGCTGCGGTCGCTCACCGAGCTGCGCACGGCGGTGGAGCCGGTCGCGGCCGAGCTCGCGGCTCGGTTCGCGCCGCCCGAGCAGGGCGCCGAGCTCATGGGCATCGCGGCGGCGATGCGTGCGGCGGGGCGTGCGGGCGAGGCCGACGCCTTCCTCGAGCACGACATCGAGTTCCACCGAACGGTGCTCCGCGCCTCGGGCAACGAGATGTTCGCCGCGCTCGGCGACGCGGTCGGCGAGGTGCTGCACGGGCGAACGTCGAGCGGCCTGATGCCGGCGCATCCGAGCGAGGACGCGATGCAGTGGCACGTCGACGTCGCCGACGCGATCCTCGCGGGCCGGGCGGATGCCGCTCGCGAGGCCATGCTCCGGGTGCTCGGCCGCACTGCCGACGACGTGGAGCGCACCTGGCGCGACATCCCGAGGTCCCTGCCGACCCCATGAGGCGGGTCGACCACGCGCGATCGCATCACCGGGCGCGTCACGGCGCGCCATCCGTTTTAAATCATACTTATTCGGTGTCATACTGATTGGCGTCTGATTCTTCGGTGGCACCGCCCTGCTAGCGTGGTGCCGGAACCCCCACCCACGCAGGAGCCATGAGCATGCCCGAGAGCACCACCACCGCCCGCGCGAACATCGGAGTCGTCGGCCTCGCCGTCATGGGCTCGAACCTCGCCCGCAACCTCGCGAGCCGCGAGGGCAACACCGTCGCCGTGTTCAACCGCTCCCCCGAGCGCACGCACACGCTCACGGGCGAGCACCCCGAGGCCGGCTTCGTCGCCTCCGAGAGCTACGACGACTTCGTGGCATCCCTCGCCAGGCCCCGCACCGCGATCATCATGGTGCAGGCGGGACGGGGCACCGACGCCGTCATCTCCGAGCTCGTCTCGCGCTTCGAGCCCGGCGACATCATCGTCGACGGCGGCAACGCGAACTTCCACGACACGATCCGCCGCGAGGCCGAGATCAAGCCGACCGGCATCCACTTCGTCGGCGCCGGCATCTCCGGCGGCGAGGAGGGCGCGCTGCACGGCCCGTCGATCATGCCCGGCGGCTCGGCGGAGTCCTACGAGACGCTCGGCCCGATCCTCGCGTCGATCGCCGCGATCGCCGAGGGCGAGCCCTGCGTGACCCACATCGGCACCGACGGCGCCGGCCACTTCGTCAAGATGGTGCACAACGGCATCGAGTACGCCGACATGCAGCTCATCGCCGAGGCCTACGACCTCATCCGACGCGGCACGGGCAAGAGCCCCGCCGAGATCGCCGACGTGTTCGCCGAGTGGAACACCGGCGAACTCGAGAGCTACCTCATCGAGATCACCGCCGAGGTCCTCCGGCAGACGGATGCCGCGACCGGGCGGCCGCTCGTCGACGTCATCCTCGACGAGGCCGGCGCCAAGGGCACCGGCGCATGGACCGTCCAGAACGCGCTCGACCTCGGCGTGCCGGTCTCCGGCATCGCCGAGGCCGTGTTCGCCCGGTCGCTGAGCTCGAAGCGCGCGCAGCGCGAGGCCGCCGTCGACCTCCCCGGCCCCGACGAGGCGTGGTCGGTCGCCCCGGAGGACGCCGACGCCTTCATCGAGGACGTCCGCAAGGCGCTCTACGCGTCGAAGATCATCGCCTACTCGCAGGGCTTCGACGAGATCATCGCCGGCGCCGAGCAGTACGGCTGGAACGTGCACAAGGGCGACGTCGCGAAGATCTGGCGCGCGGGCTGCATCATCCGCGCCCGCTTCCTCAACCGCATCGCCGACGCCTACGCCGAGGACCCGAGCCTCGTCGCACTCGCCGTCGCACCGTACTTCCGCGACGCGATCGCGAACGGCCAGTCCTCGTGGCGCCGCGTCGTCGCGACCGCCGCGCAGGCCGGCATCCCGACCCCGGCGTTCTCCTCGTCGCTCGCCTACTACGACGGCCTGCGCGCCGACCGCCTCCCGGCTGCGCTCGTGCAGGGCCAGCGCGACTTCTTCGGCGCGCACACGTACAAGCGCGTCGACGTGCCGGGCGTGTTCCACACGCTCTGGTCGGGCGACCGCAGCGAGATCGAGACCACGCCCTCCTCGCACTGACCGATACTGGACGAAGGGATCCCACGCGAGGCAAGGAGGCGCGCAGTGCGCGAACCATCGTGGCGCCGCGACGGCGAGCACCCGGACTACCGGTTCACGCTCGCCAACGAACGCACCTTCCTCGCGTGGATCCGCACCGCGCTCGCGCTGCTCGCGGGCGCGGTGCTCCTCGACCAGTTCGCCACCGCCCTCGAACCGCGCGTCGCGGTGCTGGTGCTCGCGGTCGTGCTCGCGATCGCGGCGGCGGTCCTCAGCGTCGGCGCCTACACGCGCTGGCGCGCCAACGAGATCGCGATGCGGCGGAACGGACCGCTCCCGTTCAGCTGGGTGCTGCCGCTGATCTCCGCGATCGGGCTGCTCGCGGCCGCGGTACTCGCGGCCCTGTTCGTGGTGACGTCATGACGGACGCCGTCGCCCGCGATCCGGGCCTGCAGCCCGAGCGGACCGCGCTCGCGTGGACGCGCACCTCGTTCGCCGTCGCCCTCAACGCACTCCTCGTCCTCCGCGAGGGGCTCGTCAGCGACAAGGCCTGGCTCGTCGCGGCTTCCGTGGTCCTCCTGGCCGGCGCGGTCGCGATCCTCGCCGTCGGCTGGCATCGCCGACGGACGCTCGCCGCCGCGGCGGCGCCGCTGCCCCTGCCCCTGCCCATGGCCTGGACCGTGCTCGGCGCCACGCTGCTCGCGTGCGTCGCGGCGACGTGGTCGATGTTCGCGAGCTCGGCATGGTGAACCTCGGACCCGCAGGCGGGTGGGAGGAATCCGGCGGCCTCGACGACGGCCCCGTCATCGGTGCACGCCGCAGGCGCGCCATCCGCATCGCCGTGGTCCTCGCGCTCGGCGCGATGGTGCTGCCGGTCGTGCTGTCGGCGTTCGGCGTCGCCCGCTCGGCCGCCGCGAACGCGTGCGCCGTGTACGTCGCCGACCTCAGCCGGCTCGACGACTCGCGCGTCGAGTTCGACCTCTTCGCGCGCGGCGGGCCCGGTTGGCTGTGCATCGCGGTCGCCCCCTCCGGGTCGAGCACGGTGCTCGGCAACCTCGGGCCGATGCCCGCGTTCCCGAAGCCCGCGGCACCCGGCCGCGACGCCTAGTCGGCCGCCGCCTGACCCGACTCGACCGATCCGGCCAGCAGCTGCGCGCGCACCTGGCGCCGGATCACCTTGCCGATGAGCGAGCGCGGCAGGTCGTCGACCGCGACGACCCGACGGGGCACCTTGTACGGCGTCAACCGGTCGCGCACCGCGGTGCGGATGCCCTCGGCGTCGAGGTCGGCACCCGGCCGCAGCACGACTGCGGCGACGACCTGCTCGCCCGAACGCTCGTCGGGCAGGCCCACGACGGCGCAGTCCACGACGTCGGCGTGCTGGCGGACCGCCTCCTCCACCTCGCTCGGCGCGACGTTGAAGCCGCCCGTGATGATGAGCTCCTTGATGCGATCCACGATGCGGATGAAGCCGTCCTCGTCGATCGTGACGATGTCGCCGGTGCGGAACCAGGGTGCGCCGCCCGCGGGGTCGTCGACGAAGACCGCGGCCGTCTCCTCGGGCTTGTGCCAGTAGCCGCCGAAGACCTGCGGTCCGCGCACCACCAGCTCGCCGCGCTCACCGGCCGGCACGTCGTTCGACGGTTCCTCGGGGTCGACCACGCGGCACTCGGTGTCGGGCAGCGGCAGGCCCACCGTGCCCGCCTTGCGGGTCGGAGCGACCGGGTTCGCCATGAGGACGGGCGAGCACTCGGACAGCCCGTACCCCTCGACGAGGTAGCCGCCGGTCTTCTCCTCCCACGGCTCGACGACGGATGCCGACAGCGGCATGGCTCCCGAGATCGCGATGCTGATGCCCTCGAGCGAGACGCCCTGCTCGGCGGCGGCCGCGGTGAGGCGCTCGTAGATCGGCGGAACGGCCGGCAGGAACGTGGGCGGATGCTTCTTCACGACCTTCAGCACGAGGTCGGGGTCGAACCGGGGGAACAGCACGAGCCGCGACCCCATGCTCATCGCGAACGTGAGGCACAGCGTGAGGCCGTAGGCGTGGAACATGGGAAGCACCGCGTACACGACCGACGTGCCGCGCTCGATGTCGGGCACCCACGCGCGCGCCTGCGCGGCGTTCGCGAGCAGGTTGGCGTGCGTGAGCGTCGCGCCCTTCGGGCTGCCGGTCGTGCCGCTCGTGTACTGGATCAGGGCGACGTCGCCCACGCGCGGCGCGTGGATGTGCGGGGCGATGCGGTCGGATGCCACCAGCTGGCGCCACGGCACGGCGCCCTGCACGCTCGCGGTGAGC
>NZ_SDPL01000206.1 GCF_004135055.1 Agromyces binzhouensis
TCGGCATCCCGTTCGCCGAGCCGCCGGTCGGCGGGCTCCGCTTCGCCGCGCCGGAGCCGGCTCGCGCGTGGGAGGGCGTGCGCGACGCGCTCGAGCACGGACCCACGCCGCAGCGCGGGGACCCCGGGGTCACGATCATCCCGGAGCCGTCGGTGCCCGGTGAGGCGACACTGAACGTCGACGTCTTCACGCCGTCGCCGTCGGAGGCCGCGGCAGCCGACGGGCCGACGGACTCGGCCGGCGCCGCGGGCCTGCCCGTGCTGGTCTGGTTCCACGGCGGCGGATACGTCGCCGGCTCGCCTGCCAGCCCCTGGTACGACGGACGCACCTTCAACCGCGACGGCGTCGTCACGGTCAACGTGTCGTATCGGCTCGGGTTCGACGGATTCGGCTGGATCGACGGGGCGCCCGCGAACCGCGGCGTGCTCGACTGGCTGCTCGCACTCGAGTGGGTGCGCGACAACGTCGCGGCGTTCGGCGGCGACCCGCGGCGGGTGACCATCGCCGGGCAGTCCGCGGGCGGCGGCGCAGTGCTCACCCTGCTCGGGATGCCGCGCGCGCAGGGGCTCTTCCACCGCGCATGGGCGGCCTCCCCCGCCCTCGCCGACGTGTCGCCGCAGCGCGCACAGGCGCTTGCGCGCCGGATCGGCGAGCTCGGCGGCATCCGACCCGACCTCGACGGGATGCGATCGGTGTCCGAGGAGCGCGTCCGCCAGCTCCAGCGCGAGGCGTTGCGGCCGCCGCGGGGAGCCCGTGGCGGCGGCGCCGACCTCGTGGCGGAGGGCCTTCCGCTCGGGCCGGTGGTGGACGGCCGCCTGGTGCCGGCGAAGACGCTCTCGTCGATCGCCTCGGGCGTCGGCGCGGGGGTGCCGCTCGTCGTCGGCACCACCGACGACGAGTTCTCGTCGGCGTTCCGCGCCTCCGAGGGGAGCCTGCGGCTCGTGTCGCGGAAGGCCGCACTGAAGCGCCTCGGCCTCGTCGAACCGCGCCGCTCGGAATGGCTCGAGGCGAACCGCCGCGAGGGGCTGCACGGCACGGCCGCCGTGCTCGGCCGGTACGTGAGCGACCACGTCTTCCGCGCACCGCTCGTGCGGGCGGTCGCGGCCCGCGAACTCGGCGCGACCGTGGCGGCGACGAATGGCGCGGCGCCCGCCGCCACGTGGGCCTACCGGTTCTCGTGGCGGTCACCCGTCTCCGGAGCGGCGGTGCACTGCCTCGACGTGCCCTTCCTGTTCGACGTGCTCGCGGAGGGGCACGTGCCCGCGGTCGCGGGCGTGCGGCCGCCGCAGGGTCTCGCCGACCGCCTGCACGCCGACGTCGTCGCGTTCGTCCGCGGCGCCGACCCCGCGTGGCCCACCGCCGCCGGCGAGGCGTTCCCGGCACGGCTGTACGGTGCGACGATCGCCACGATGCCCGATGCGTACGCCTCGGCGCGGCCGATCGCGGGGGTCTGAGGGGCTGGTCAGCCGGAGTGCCGCTGGATCACGCGGAACACGGTCGACCCCGGGCCCGTCGACCTACCAGACGGTGCCGCCGCCGACCGAGATGCCGCCCCAGGTGAGTGCGATGAAGATCGCGGCGAAGACGACGGGCGCGATGCCCGTGCCGTTGCGCGCGAGTCCCTTGAAGAGGGCGATCACGGCGAGGATCGCGGCGACGACCGAGAGGCCGCCCCCGAGGATCAGCCCGATGAACAGCGGTATGGGCATGAGCACGAGGCCGGCCAGCGCGATCCAGAACGCGGCCCACGCAGTCGGATTCGAGCGGACTTCGACGGAGGAGGACATCCTCCATTATCTCGTGCCGGCAGCCTGCGGCGCCGTCGGACCCGCGCTGCTCGATCGACTGAGGCGGCCGGGGCACGGTGGCCGGTCGGTGAGCGTCGCTACGCGGGGTCCCTGAGGGGCTCGAGGGCGGCGAGGACGAGGTCGAGGCCGAAGTCGAACTCCTCCGCCGGGTCGTAGCCGGCGGCGACGAGCGCCGCGGCGGACTCGTTGAGGTAGGGGAACTCGTCGGGAGGAAGCTGGGGCAGGTAGACGTCCTCGGTCATCTCCGCGAGCTCGTCGGCGGTGTCGAACGGCAGGCTGGCGACCTGCAGGGCGTACCCGTAGACGTAGCTGTTGAGCAGCCAGTTGGCGTGCGTCGCCGTCACGACCGAGAAGCCCGCCCTTCGCAGGCAGGCGGTGAACGCCTCGCGGTGGCGCAGGTTGGCGGGCCCCGGCGAGGTCCGCGACTCCATCAGGCCGATCGCCCACGGGTGACGGGCGAGAACCTCCCGGGTGGAGACCGCCAGCCGTCGCATCGTCGACTGCCAGTCGAGGTCCTCGGGTGGGAGCTCGATCTCCTCGAACACGATGTCGATCATGGCGTCCAGCAGCTCGTCCTTGCTCGCCACGTAGTGGTAGAGCGACATCGCTCCCGCGCCGAGCGCGACGGCCAGCCGGCGCATGCTCAGCCCGTCGACCCCCTCGCGGTCGGCGAGCCGGACCGCTTCGACCACCACTCGCTGCTTGCTCAGCCCCGCGTCCGACGCGACCTGGCGTTGTTCCTTCGCAGACACGGGTCTCCTCGATGGCTCGAACGGCTTGACAATCGTACAGCGTACGCGCATAGTACAGCGTACGACGTACGGTGTACGAGCCAGCGAGGGTCGCGGCTCGGAGGTGAGGAGGATTCCATGGGAATCGAACAGCGATCGAATGCCGGACCACGCCCGGTGCCGGTGGCGGATCCGGCTGGGGCGACCATGCGGGCCGTGGTCCAGCACCGCTACGGCCCGCCCTCGGTGCTCGAGTCGTCCGAGGTCGGGATCCCGGTCCCCGGTCGAGGCGAGGTGCTGGTCCGGGTCGGCGCGGCCTCGGTGCATCCCGGCGACGTCTTCGTCATGACCGGGGAGCCGTACGTGGTGCGCCTGGTCTTCGGGCTCCGCCGACCGCGCCAGGGCATCCCCGGCAGGGACCTCGCCGGCGTGGTGGCGGCGGTCGGGAAGGATGTCACGGCGCTCCGCCCCGGCGACGAGGTGTTCGGTTGGAGCACCACCGGAACGCTCGCGGAATACGCCTGCGTCCCGGCGGACCACCTCGTGCCCGTGCCCGCCGGCCTGTCGGTCGCGGACGCGGCAGCGGTGCCCACGTCTGCCATGACGGCGTTGCAGGCGATGCGCGACGTCGCGAACGTTCGACCGGGCCAGACGGTGCTGGTCACCGGCGCGTCGGGCGGCGTGGGCTCCTTCGCCGTGCAGATCGCCAAGGCGTTCGGCGCCGAGGTGACGGGCGTGTGCAGCACCCGCAACGTCGAGTCGGTCCGCGCACTCGGTGCCGACCACGTCGTCGACTACACGAGGACCGACTTCACCCGCGCCGGGAAGCGCTACGACGTCATCCTCGACAACGTGGAAGCCCACCCGCTGGCGGCCGTCCGCCGCGCGCTGGCGCCCACCGGCACCCTCATCCCCAACAGCGGACGCGGCGGCCGCTGGCTCGGCCCCATCGGACGGATCGTCGCAGCGCGCGTGCGGTCCGGATTCACCCGGCAGCGCCTGAAGCCCTTCACCTCGGTCGAGAAGCGCCAGGACCTGCTCACGCTGGCCGACCTGCTCAGGACCGGGAAGGTCAGGCCCGTCATCGACCGCACCTACTCCCTCGACCGAGCACCCGACGCCCTCCGCTACGTCGGGGCCGGCCACACCCGAGGGAAGGTCGTGATCACCGTCTGAAGACCGGACCGACGAGAACGACCCGACCGTGCGTCCGCACGCCCAGACCTGCCGCCGCTCCGGCCCAGGAACCGAACCTCTCGAAAGAAGGACCGATGACCATCCGAACGAACACCCCGAACGCGCTCGCCGACCCGCCGATCCCCGTGCGGGCCAAGCTCGCGGCCGCGTGGACCAGCTTCATGTTCCTCTACATCTACGTGGACTACTACCACCTCTACAAGCCCGGCACCATCGACGACCTCCTCGCCGGCGTCGTCTTCGAATTCGACATCAGCCCGGCGTTGATGACCGCGTTCCTCGCACTGATCGCGATCCCGGCCCTGATGGTGTTGCTCTCCATGGCGCTTCCCGCCCGCGTGAACCGCGCCACGAACCTCGTCGTGGCATCGCTGTACATCCCCGTCACGGTGTTCAACGCGGTCGGGGAGACCTGGGACTGGGCCGCCTTCTACGGCCTCTCCATCGGACTCGAGCTGCTGATCCTGGCCTTCATCCTCCGCTCCGCCTGGACGTGGCCCCGGACCCCCGCCGCCATCCCTGCCGGTGCCGAGGCGGCCGACCTTCGACAGGACCTTCGACAGTAGGGACCGCGTCAGGACCGGCGGCGTGAAGCCCCGCCGCCGCGGACACCGGGCCGACCGTGACCAGCTCAACAGCGGCGTGCGCAGGGAAGCTGCTCACGGTCGGCCCGTTTCACGGGCAGACGCGAACCCTGCGTCCGTCGAAGCCGACGATGTCCCCGAGCACCAGCTGCCGTCCGCGTCGCCGATCGACCTCGCCGTTCACTGCCACGTGGCCGCCGGTGACGGCCTCCTTCACGTCTCCGCCGGAGTCGAGGAGGCCGGCGAACTTCAGGAACTGCCCGAGGCGGATGCCCTCGCCGCCGATCGGGACGTCCTCGATCGGAGCCGGCTTCGTCATCCCCCAACGCTAGTCGACCGGACGCCGGGCCGAGCCCGTGCGCCGGTGACGCACGCACGGTCGATCCGTGCGGCAGCGGCACGGCGGCATCCGGCCTGCACTGCACGGATCGACCGTTCACGGAGCAGGGCGCGCGGAGGGATCGCGAGCGTGCGGGGTCGGCATCCGAGACCCCCGAACGGGGCACTTCTCGCGTGCCGCTCCGACCCGTCATGCTGGCGCAATGACGCAGCCCGGCGCCACCGCAGCCCACACTCCGTCCAAGAGCGCCGCGGCCGACCGGGGAGGGCGCGCCGACCACGCCGCGCGGATCATCGACCACCTCGTCGTCAACCACAGCGCCACGCGCGTCGAACTCGTCGGCGCGACCGGCCTCGGCCGCACCGCCCTCGCCGGGCTCGTCACCCGCATGGTCGAGGCCGGCGTGCTCGTGGACCCCGACACCGGGAGCGACGGGCGCCACGGCCGACTGCGACTGGCGGTCGCCGACCGTCTGCTGCTCACGGCAGGAGTCGCCGCGGACGACGCCATCGCCACGATCGCCGAACTCGACGGCACCGAGCTCGCGCGCTACGAGGAGCCCGTCGCGATCGTCGACGACGATCCGCGGCCGGCCCACGCCGCACCGCTCGATGCGCTCGCGGTCGTCGTCGATCGCGCGATCGCCCAGGCCGAACGCGACGAGCGGCGCATCGCCGAGGTCACGCTCATCGTGCAGGGCGCCGTCGTCGGCGCACCCGCGCTCGCGTTCGGCGACGCGACCTTCGGACTCGAGCCGCTCGACCTGACGTCGGCGCTGCGCGCGAGGTCCGAGCGCCTCGCCGGCATCGAGCACGACCTCGTGTCCCCGCCCGTGCTGCGCACGGCCGCATCCGC
>NZ_SDPL01000207.1 GCF_004135055.1 Agromyces binzhouensis
GCTGGCGGGCACGAACACCGCGCTCGGTCGCCCCCAGTCGCCGCCGGGCGACGCCGTGCGACGTGCCGGCCTGCGCCTGGGGCTCGCGGCCCCGCTCGGACGCGTCTTCGCCCACGCCTACGCGATGGGATTCGACCGCGACGCATGATCCGCCGACGGGGCGGAGGCCGTCACCGGCGAGTCCCGCGCGCCCCGAATCCCGACCCGATCAGCTCGTCGGCGCCTCGTGATGCTGCTCCCATCGCCGTGCCGCGCGGACCCTGCGCGTGAGCACGCGATCCAGCCGGCGGAAGTCCCCGGCGAGGATCAGGTGGGTCGCCCACCGCGGGAGCCAGCCGGCCTGCCAGCGCAGGTCGCCGCTCAGGTCGCCGAAGTAGTCCGCCCTGATCCGCGTCACCGCCCCGGTCCCATGGCACGCGTACTCGACGCGCGCGTTCCACGGCGCGGACGACAGCCAGACCACCCGCCGGTTCTCGTCGAGATGCTCGAGCGTGTCGATGAAGTGGGCCCTGAACGGGCCGATCCGGTCGGTCGACATCCAGCGCGTTCCGACACGGACGGGGCCCTCGTCGATCTGCCGTCGGAATGCCACGGCCGGGGCGAACTCGTGCCATCTCATCGGGTCGGCCAGGTAGGGGAACACGGCCTCGACCGGGTGGTGCACCGTCGCGTGCACGACGACGTGACGCTCCCAGCGACGCAGCCTCGGCTCGTGCCCGCGCCGACGCCGGGCAACCGGAACCTCACCTGCGGAAGCCTCGCTCCCCACGGACGTGAGTGTATTTCGCGGCTCCCGACGCCCGCAATCGTCCGGTCCTCGTGCGTCGTCCGGCCCGACGATCGGAACATGCCCGGGTGTAGAATCCGGGTGTTCGCCGCCGGATGCGGCATCCACCCGCAGCCCCCGTGGCGAGATCGGGGTGAAGATGGCCGAGAAGCTGCCGTCGTCCGGTTCCCTGCCCGACGGCCAGGTCGCGGGCTGCGACACGTCGGGCATGATCCTCGTCCATCGCATCTTCCGCTGGTTGTACCGCGAGCTCCCGTTGCTGGTCCGCGACGTCGGCGCCGGCGACGTCGCGCGCGCCGAGGTCGTCGGGATCTACGCGAAGCTCGACTTCTTCGCGCTCCACCTCCACCACCGCACGGAGGACACCGTGCTCTGGGACCGCCTCGCCGCCCGCGAGCCCGCCTGTGCCGCGCACGTGGAGCTGATGCGAGCCCAGCATGCCGAGGTCGCGTCGCAGCTCGCGCGCATCGAGCCCCAGCTCGCCCGCTGGGTCGAGTCCGCCGACCCGGAGCGCCGCGACGCGTTCGCCCGGGACATCGAGTTCCTCCGGGACACGCTCCTGGTGCACCTGGGGCGGGAGGAGGACGACATCCTCCCGGTCGCGGGCGCGGTGATGTCCCAGCGCGAGTGGGACGAGCTGGAGGCGCACACGCGCGCCACGCTCATGGCGCGCCGCAAGGAGTTCCCGAGGGACGTGATGTCGCTGCAGCTCGGCCTGCTCCTCGCGAGCGTTCCCGAGGGGGAGCGCGAGGCGTGGTACCACGCGAACGTCCCCGCGCCGATCCGCCTGCTCTACCTCCTGCTCCTGAAGCGGAGGTACGACAGCGCGATGCGGGAGCTCTACCCGGACCGGCCCGTGCCGTCGATGTTCTGAGTCACCCGGCGAGCACGCGACCGGCCGCGACGAGCTGCGCGGCCAGGAGCAGGGCGGCCAGCATGACGAGACGGAAGAGCGTGCGCGACGGCGGGCGCAGGAGCGCCGCGAGGAGCGTCGCGACCGCGACCACGACGACGCCCGCGAAGAACGCCCACGAGATCGCGGACACCACGGACGCCTCGCCGCCCGCCGATCCGATCAGCACGACCACCGCGCCCGCGACCACCGCGCAGGCGGCGACGGCCGCCGACACCCTCGGTCCCAGGCGATGGGGAAGTCCCCGGACGCCCGTCGCGGCATCCTGGTCGAGGTCGGGGAGCACGTTGGTCAGGTGGACCGCCGCCCCGAGCGCGGCGCCGGCGATCCAGGTCCACCCCGGGGCGACGGCGGGCTGCGGCGCCGAGAGGGTCGCGAGGCTCGGGAAGATCCCGAAGCTCACGAGGAACGGCACGATCGACGCCGGCGTCGACTTGAGCCACGCGTTGTACGCCCAGGCCGAACCGAGGGCGAGCGCGTGCGCGGCGAGCATCCCCGCACCGAGCAGCGCCGACAGCGTCAGGGCCGTCGCGAGCGAGACGAGGGCGGCGCCCCAGGCGACGGCGAGGGTCACCTCGCCGCGCGCGATCGGCTTGTCCGGTCGCGACGCGATGCGGTCGCGCGGCGCATCGATCGCGTCGTTGGAGATTCCGACCGACAGCTGGCCGGCGAGGACCGCGAGCGCGAGCAGGACGATGCGAGCCGGGTCGAGGCCGGCCGACCACCCGAGCGCCGACGCGAGGGCGGTGACGATCGATGTCGGCCCGGGGTGCGACGACCGCCACAGTGCCCCGGGTGTGCTCACGCGCACGATGGTCTCACATGCGGGTCGGGGACGGGCCGTGGCATCGGGTAGACTGACCCATTGAACTTCGGCGAGGGACGCCGCCGGAGCCGGGTTCGTCCCGGTGCGGCATCCGTTATCGACGCGGTGGAATCAGACTCACGGCTGTTCCTCACGCTGGCTGCGCGCGCAGCCCCGGGCGTTCGAGTTGACACGACAGAACCCAACCTGGGCCGCGAGCCCGCAAGGAGCCATCACCATGGACGAAGACAACAAGGTCGTCGCCGAACTGCGCGAGTCGTTCGGCAAGGGCGCTGCCCGCAAGATCCGCGCTGCGCACAAGATCCCCGCCGTGATCTACGGCCACGGCAGCGAGCCGACCCACGTGACCCTGCCCGGCCACCAGACCGCGCTGCTGATCCGCAAGGCGAACGCCGTGCTCGAGCTCCAGATCGAGGGCGAGAGCCAGCTCGCGCTCGTCAAGGACGTGCAGAAGGACCCGGTGCACCAGATCATCGAGCACATCGACCTCATCGTCGTCACGCGCGGCGAGAAGGTCCAGGTCGAGGTGCCCGTGCACCTCGAGGGCGAGACCGCTGCCGGCACCATCGCCGACCTCGACGCGCACACCCTGTCGCTCGAGGTCGAGGCGACGCACATCCCCGAGAACGTCGTCGTGAGCGTCGAGGGCCTCGAGGACGGCACCCAGCTGCTCGCGAAGGACATCGAGCTGCCCACGGGTGCCTCGCTCCTCGGCGACCCCGACTCGCTCGTCGTCAACGTGCACGTGCCGCAGAAGGTCGACCTGGGCGAGGAGCCCGAGGCCGCGGGCGAGGAGGCCGTCGAGGCCGCTCCCGCCGAGGAGGCCGCCGAGGGCGAGTCGGCCGAGTAGTCGATCCCGCTTCGTCGCGAGGGTCCGCGTCGCCGCATCCGGGTACGCTCGGATCGCGGGGCCGCGGGCCCTCCGCCGTTCCCCTGACACCTGCCCGGAGGCATCCGTGAACCTCATCGACCGCCTCCTGCATCGCCGGAAGGACGACCCCGTGTCCGACAACACCTGGCTCGTGGTCGGCCTCGGCAACCCCGGCGCGCAGTACGCCGGCAACCGGCACAACGTCGGCCAGATGGTCGCCGACGAGCTCGCCTCGCGCATCGGCGCGACGTTCAAGAGCCACAAGACGCCCTCGCGCGTCGCCGAGGGCTCCCTCGGCCCGGGGCGGCCGAAGCTCGTGCTCGCCAAGCCGAACAGCTACATGAACACCTCCGGCGGGCCCGTCTCGGCGCTGCTGAAGTTCTACTCGCTCGGCGCCGACCGGCTCGTCGTGGTGCACGACGAACTCGACATCCCGTTCGACACCGTGCGCCTCAAGCGCGGCGGCGGCCACGGCGGCCACAACGGGTTGCGCGACATCCAGAAGGCCGCCGGCTCGCCCGAGTTCACGCGCGTGCGCGTCGGCATCGGCCGACCGCCGGGTCGCATGGATGCCGCGGACTACGTGCTGCGCGACTTCGCCGGGCCCGAGCGCGAGGCCCTCCCGAACCTGCTGTCGGATGCCGCGGACGCGGTCGAGGCCATCGTCGAGCACGGTCTCGTCGCGGCGCAGCAGCGGTTCCACTCGCCCGCCTGAGGTGCGCGTCGTCCACGAATTCGTGAGTACACGAATGCGTGTATCGTTGGACGCGTGACCACCACGACGACGCTCACGCACACGGCCGCGCTGGCCCGACTCGGGCACGCGCTCTCCGATGGCACGCGGGCGCGGATCCTGCTGCAGCTCCGCGATGGTCCCGCGTATCCGTCCGACCTCGCGGAATCGCTCGGCGTCTCCCGGCAGGTCATGTCGAACCAGCTCGCCTGCCTCCGCGGCTGCGGCCTCGTGGAGGCGAGCCCCGACGGGCGGCGATCCTCGTATCGCCTCGCCGACCCGGCCCTCTCGTCGGCGCTCGGCGACCTGCTGCGACTCGTGCTGGTGGTCGACCCCGAGTGCTGCTCGAGCGACGGGTGCGCCTGCGCATGACGCCGTCGCAGCCGATCCCCGCGCCCCGGGTGGCGCGTCGCGCGATCCTCCAGCGGCGGATCCGCTGGATCGTCGCCGCCACGATCACCTACAACGTGATCGAAGCGGTGATCGCCCTCACGGCCGGCAGCATCGCGTCATCCGCCGCCCTCGTCGCCTTCGGCCTGGACTCCGTCGTCGAAGTGCTCTCCGCCGCCGCCGTCGCCTGGCAGTTCGCCGCGCCCGACCCGGAGCGGCGGGAACGCGTCGCGCTCCGGCTCATCGCCGTGTCGTTCTTCGGGCTCGCCCTGTTCGTCACGATCGACGCGGCGAGCGCCCTGCTCGGTGCAGCCGATCCCGATCCCTCGCCGGTCGGCGTCGCGCTGGCAGCGGCGAGCCTCGTGATCATGCCGCTGCTGTCGTGGTTCGAGCGCCGGACCGGGCGCGAGCTCGGCTCGGCGAGTGCGGTCGCCGACTCGAAGCAGACGCTGATCTGCGCCTACCTGTCGGGAGCCCTGCTCGCCGGCCTGCTGCTGAACGGCCTGTTCGGATGGGCGTGGGCGGACTCGATCGCCGCGCTCGTCATCGCGGGGTTCGCCCTCCGCGAGGGCGTCGAGGCATGGCGCGGGGATGCCTGCACCGTGCCGGTCGCGGTGCTCACCGGTGAGCGCGAGGCCGAGCACCACGACGACTGAACCTCCCAGCGGCCGCGGAGGAGCTCGCGCCGTTCCCCGGCCGGGCGTCGGGCGGCGGAGGCGCTAGATCAGGCCGCGCAGGAACTCCTCCGGGGTCACCCCGGCCGCGCGGGCGCGCTCGACCAGCCGCGTGTGCTCCTCGGTCGTCAGCTCGAGCGACAGGGTGCGCCAGTCCGCCTCGGGCTCGTCGAAGTCGAAGAGCGCCGCGTCCTCCGCGTCGCGGTCGGCGAGCGCCGACGCCGCCGGCACGGGCGGAGCGGTGGCCGCGACCGAGAT
>NZ_SDPL01000208.1 GCF_004135055.1 Agromyces binzhouensis
CGGCCAGTCGGCGCATGCGCGGGCCGAGGGCGCCCACCGCGATCGCGGCGTCGGTGCGGGTGCGGAGCTCGGCGACGCCGTCGGCGACGACGGCGACCGGGTGTCGCGCGCCGCCGGATCCGATGCCGATCGTCGTGCGCTCCGGGGGGATGCCCGCGAGGTCGAGGCTTCCGACCGGTCGACGATCGATCGGGATGACGCCGGTCGCGAGCCCGAGCCGCCCGGTCGCCTCGGCGACCACGCGGAGCCCGGCGAGCGAGTCGCCGCCCGGGACGTCGTTCAGCCAGATCGCGTCGAATCCGAGCCGCTCGAGCCGAGGGGCGAGCGCGCGCAGCGTCTCCGGCGCCGTCGTTCCGGGCAGTCCGATCGAGAGCGCGGCACGCATCCGCTCAGCCCGCGTAGCTGCCGACGAGGCGGACGGCTCCGCCGTCCACGCCCTTGGCTCCCTGCTCCCAGCCGGATGCCTCGACGTCGCGTGCGCCGATCGAGACCGTGCCGACCTGCCAGGCGGGCAGGCCGAGCGTGCCCAGTTCGGCGATGACGGATGCCGCGGCATCCGCCGACACGACCGCGAAGAAGCCGACGCCGAGGTTCCAGGTGCCCTCGGTCGACTCGAGCGTCGTGCCCGCGAGGTCGTTCAGGACCCGGAACACGGGCTGCGGCGACCACGTGGAGCGGTCGACCTCGACCCAGGAGCCGCGAGGGAGCACGCGCGCCAGGTTCGCAGCGATGCCGCCGCCGGTGACGTGCGAGAGCGAGTGCACGGCTGCACCGAGCGTGTCGTGCGCGAGGAGGCGCACGAGCGGACCGGAGTACAGGCGGGTGGGTTCGAGGAGCGCTTCGCCCCAGGTCGTGCCGAGCTCGGCCGAGGCATCCGTGTACGAGAGGTTCGCGTTCGCCAGGACGTGCCGGACGAGCGAGTAGCCGTTCGAGTGCAGCCCCGAGGACTCGATCGCGATGACGGCGTCGCCGTCCCGCACGCGCTCGGCGCCCAGGGCGCGGTCGGCCTCGACGACGCCCACGGCGGCACCCGCGACGTCGTAGTCGTCGACGCCCATGAGGCCGGGGTGCTCGGCGGTCTCGCCGCCGACGAGCGCGGTGCCGGTCTCGGCGCAGGCGCGGGCGATCCCCGTGACGATCGCGGCGATGCGGTCGGGCACGACCTTGCCGCAGGCGATGTAGTCGGTCATGAAGAGCGGGGTCGCGCCGACCACGACGATGTCGTCGACGACCATGCCGACGAGGTCCTGGCCGATCGTGTCGTGGATGTCGAGCGCCTGCGCGATCGCGATCTTCGTGCCGACGCCGTCGGTCGAGGTCGCGAGGAGGGGGCGCGCGTAGTCCTTCGCGAACGAGAGGTCGTAGAGCCCGGCGAAGCCGCCGACGCCGCCGAGCACGTTCGGCCCGTGGGTGTTCGCGACCGCCTCCTTCATCAGTTCGACGGCGAGGTCGCCGGCGGCGGTGTCGACTCCGGCAGCGGCATAGGACGAGTTCGCGCTCACCCGACAAGGGTACCCGCGCGAGGTGCGCCGCTCGGGCCCGCTGTCGGGGGCCGGCGGTACAATCCGTGCATGCACGCGGGTGCCACGCCATCGTGGGTGATTCGCGAGAACGCGAGCACCGGAGCCCTCCTCGCCCTCTACCTGCGGGAGGTGCTCGGCATCGCGTCGCCCGCCGAACTCCCCCGACTCCGCGAGGTGGGTCGCATCGGCCCCGAGGCGGCGCGCGACGTCGACGCGCACGACACCCTCGAGAAGCAGTGGCGCGAGTGGTGGTCGATGACCATCGAGCCCGAGTCGCACCCGTCCCCGGTGCCGCTCGAACTGGTCGACGAGTACGGCACCGCCGTCGCCCTCCCCGTCAGCGGCGCCGAGGCACTCGCCGCCGCCATCCGCCCGCACGCCGAGGCAGCCCTCGCGTGGGCGGAATGGGCGCACGAGCGCTACCGCACGGCCTCCGCCGCCCGCTCCGGCGACACCTACCGCGCCTACGCGGGCTCGATCGCCGAGCACGAGCGCGAGGTGGGACGGCGTGCCCACTCGTTCGAGTTGAACGTCGAGGTGCTGCCGCTCGCGGCATCCGGCATCTGGTGGATCGGCGAGAAGACCGTGGCCGTGACCGACACGCTCAGGTCGGATGCCGCGGCGTTCGACGACGCGATCCACCCGATCATCGCCGAGCTGGCCTGAGGCGCCGGGTTGCCGCGCGTCCGGGCGCCGCGCCCGCCCTGCGGGCCTCGTCACGCGCGCGTGGCAGACTCGATCGCATGAGCATCTGGTTCGGCGAGCCCTCACTGGAGTGGGCGAACTCGCGCGGCGAGCACGCCCTGATCCGCGCCCTCGGCATCGAGATGACCGAGATCACCGACGGCTCGCTGAAGGGGCGGATGCCGGTCGACCACCGCACCCGGCAGCCCGCCGGCGTGCTGCACGGCGGCGCGTCCGTCGCACTCGCCGAGACGCTCGCGAGCTGGGGCGCCTCGTTCACGGTCGACCCGTCGCAGTACTACTGCGTCGGCATGGAGATCAACGCGAACCACGTCCGCCCGGTCTCCGAGGGCTGGGTCCACGCGGAGGCAAGTCCGATCACGCGCGGGCGCACGACGCAGGTCTGGGACATCCGCATCACCGACGAGCAGGGGCGCCTCGTGTGCGTCTCGCGGTGCACCATGGCGGTGCTGCCGACGCCGTCGCAGTACTGACACGCGCCGAGTCGCGCGCGTATCGTGGGGCCGTGAAGCCGTTCGTCCTCCTCGCCACACGTGCCGAGGACCAGCCCGCCGACGAGGAGTACGCGCTGTTCCTCCGCGGCACCGGCCTGGACGAGCGCGACCTCGTCCGCGTCCGCCTCGAGGCCGGCCCGATGCCCCGACTCGACCTCGACGGCCTGTCGGGCATCTTCGTCGGCGGCGGCCCGTTCAACGCGTCCGATCCGCCCGAGCGGAAGTCGCCCGTGCAGCATCGCGTCGAGGCCGAGTTCGCGGCCCTGCTCGACGAGGTCGTCGCCCGCGACTTCCCCTTCCTCGGCGCCTGCTACGGCGTCGGCACGCTGGGGGCCCACCAGGGCGCGCTGATCGACGACCGCTACGCCGAGAAGATCGGCGTGGTGCCCGTGACGCTGACCGACGCCGGGGCCGCCGACCCGCTCCTCGCCGGCCTGCCCGAGACGTTCAACGCGTTCGTCGGGCACAAGGAGGCGATCCGGGCCCTGCCGCCGTCGGCGACGCTGCTCGGCTCGTCGCCGACGTGCCCGGTGCAGGTCTTCCGCGTCGGCTCCAACGTCTACGCCACGCAGTTCCACCCCGAGCTCGACCTGGAGGGCATCATCGTGCGCATCCGCGCGTACGCGAGCTACGGCTACTTCGCCGACGACGAGCTCGAGGTCACGCTCGCCGCCGCCGCGCGCGCGGTCGTGTCCGAGCCGAGCCGGATGCTGGGCACGTTCGTCGAGCGCTACGCGCGCTGAGCGGCCGCGTCACGGGCGAGCCGTGAACACCTCGCGCAGCCCCGGCCACGCCGTCGCCCGCGCGAACACCGGGATCCGCTCGATCGGCACCTCGACGCGCACGACGCCATCGCCGGTGACAGCCTCCCCCGACCACGCGTCGACCCACTCGCCGGGCGGCAGCGCGACCTCGTGCGTCGTCTCACCCTCGTCGACGACGGGCGAGACGAACAGGTCGCGCCCGAGGAACCACTGCAGCGGGTGCGTCCAGGCGGTCTCGAGGGTCGGGTGGTCGAAGTACACCGGGCGCATGAGCGGCGCCGAGGTCCGGATGCTCTCGGCGGCCTCGGCCGCGAGGTACCGCACGAGCCGCTCGCGCAGGTGCGCGTACGCACGGAAGACCGGAAGGACCCGATCGTCGCCAGTGCGTTCGGCGAGGTTCCAGGGCGTGCGGTCGCGCACCGGCCGCCGGTGGTGGTTGAACTCGGAGTGGTACTGCATGATCGGCACGAACGTCGACGCGGCGGTCGCACGCAGGTAGAGCTCGGCGCTCGGCAGCGGGCCCGAGAAGCCCGCGAGGTCCCAGCCCCAGTAGAGGATGCCGCTCGCCGCCGCCGAGAGCCCCGCGAACATCGACCAGCGGAACGCCTCCCACGTGGAGTTCTCGTCGCCCGCCCAGAAGGCGCCGTGCGCCTGCGACCCGGTGAAGCCGGCACGGCTGAACGTCACGGGCGCCTTGCCCGCCGACCGGAGCAGGTCGCCGTAGGCCTTGGCGTACGCGACCGGGAACAGGTTGTTCCCCTCGTCGCCGCGCATTCCGTCGAGGTAGGCGAGCTCGCGGCCCCAGGCGTGCTCGCCGCCATCCGTCTTGAAGCCGTCGATGCCGACCTCCTCGACGAGGTACCGGCGCTTCTCGGTCCACCATCGCGCGGCCCGCTCGTCGGTGAGGTCGGGCATCGTCGACAGCGGGAACCACCACCCGCGGTTGCGGTACGGGCGCAGCTCGCCGCGCGCGTTCGGCTCGCGGATCAGCACGCCCTCGCGCTCGGCGGCGAGCGCGTCGGCCCTCGCCTGGCCCGTCGGATGCGGCCGTGCCTTCAGCAGCGGGATCTGCCACAGGTGCACGCGGATGTCGCGGGCGTGCAGCTCGTCGACCATGCCCTTCGGGTCGGGCCAGGCGCCGTCCTCCGGGAAGGTGAAGTCGGCGAGCCGGTGCGGTGCGCCGTCCTCGGCGACCTCGTACTCGGCGTCGCGGAAGGCGGTGAAGGTGCGCTCGTCGCTCCACGCCTCGATGACGACCGAGCCGACGGGCACGTCGTGGTCGCGGTGCAGGTCCATCTGGCGGACGACCTCGGCCTGCGTGTTCCACTCGTTGCCGCTCGCCCAGAGCCGGAACACCCAGTCGGGCAGCTCCTCGGGGCGGCCGACCTCGGCGAGGAACGCGTCGAGCACGTCGGTGGGCGTGCCGTCGTAGAACGCGACGGCGACGGCGGTCTCGCCGGCCGCGACATCCGCCTCGACCTCGACGACGAGCCGATCGGGCTCGCTCGCGCCGACGTCGAACCACGCGCGCCGCGACGTGCGCACGTGGAAGCCCCAGCCGTCGCCGCCCACGACGTGCGCGAACGGCATCGGGAGGTAGGTCTTCCGTTCGGCGCCCTGCGACTTGTACTGCTCGAAGACGACCGAGTCGAGCTCGGTGCCCCGGTGATCGAGCGCATCGAAGCGCTCCCCGAAGCCCGTGACGTGCTCGCCGTCGGCGAGCGGCAGCGCGAAGCGCACGCGGCGCACGCGCACGCCGTCGGTGAGGACCTGCACGCTGCCCGCGACGACGCGGCTCGCCCCCGCGGTCGAGACGATGCCGTCGGGGGCGTCGACCCAACCCGAGACGGCAGCCTCGAACCGGCGCGTGCGCTGCATGCCGCCGTCGGTCGTGCGCCCGACGAAGCGGTACCGGAGGGCGCTGCCCGCCTCGGGCGCGGGCAACTCGACCGCCCAGCC
>NZ_SDPL01000209.1 GCF_004135055.1 Agromyces binzhouensis
CAGCGGCCCGGCCGACGCGAGCCAGGACTCCAGCGTGCGCGCGACCACGCGCGGCGAACCGTCGGCCGACGTCGACCCCGACGTCGTGAGGGCGAGCGCGGTGCCCGCGGGCAGGTCGTCGGCGAGGCGGTCGGCGTCGGACTGCGAGCCCCCGACGAGTACCGCCCGACCACGGTCGAGGCAGGCGAGCACGGTGGTGATCACGGTGACGGGATCGACGTCGGCGCGACATCCGACCGGCCCCTCGCCGGCGGGCAGCTCGGCGCCGGCGACGGCACGCGCGAGCTCGTCGGATCCGGCGGATCGTCCGCCGAACGAGAGCGCGATGCGGTCGCCGGATGCGCCGAGCAGGTCAGTCACTGCGCGGGAGCCTCCACGGCGCGCTTCCACGGCCATGCACGCGGCTCGATGAGCCCGGGCCAGGCGCGGTGCACGCCCTTGGCGACGACCACGGTCACGACGACCTTGAGCAGGTCGCCCGGGAGGAAGACCGCGGAGCCCGCGATCGCGACACCCAGCGGCGTGCCCGTGATCGCCGCGAACACCGGCACGCCGACGAGGTAGATCGCGACGATGCCGCCGAGCGCCGTCGCGCCGAGCGCGGGAAGGACCCGGTAGCGGGGGAGCAGGCGCGCCGTGAACCAGCCGATGACGAGCGCACCGAGCACCCAGCCGATGAGGTACCCCACCGACGGCCCGACGAAGACGCCGAGGCCGCCGCGGCCACCCGAGAGCAGCGGCAGGCCCGCCGCGACGAGCGCGAGCAGCAGCACGACGCTCAGTGCGCCCTTGCGCGCGCCGAGGATCGCGCCGGCGAGCATGACCCCGAGCGTCTGGAACGTGATCGGGACCGCCGTGCCTCCCACGTACAGCGCGCCGGGCAGGCCGAGCGCGGCGATGAGCGCGGCGAAGACGGCGATCTGCGCGAGGTCGCGCGCGGAGGTGCGGGCGCGGCGCCGTTCGGGCGCGGAGACGGGGCTGGGTGCGGCGGTCATGCGGTTCCCATCGGTCGGCGTGTGCGGGCGGGTTGCCCGTGTCGTTCACGCTACGAACGGCGGGGGAGTGGCCGCGCGAGGTGGCCGTACAAGAATCCGTGGGCGATTTTGGAGCGCCGAAGCCGCCGACGACCTTCGAGGGCCGGACACGATCGCACTCGCGGAATCCCGAATCGCACCCGCCGGGGTGCATCCGAAACCGCCCCGGCGGCGGAAGGACGGGGTGAAGGGTGAATACGCACCCGCCGATCGAAGGGGAAGTTTCAATGAAGCGCATTCTCGCCACCGGATTCATCGCGGCCCTCGCCACGCTCGGCGTCGCCGGGCCCGCGCAGGCTGCGCCCGCCGATGCCGCCTGCTTCGGCCAGGTGCACAAGACCATCAACACCGAGGGCGCGCTCGGGTTCACCAACGTCGGTGACGTCGTCAAGGCGATCGGCGGCCAGGGCAAGAACGACACCGCCCGGGGCATCTGCGGCGACTGAGATGCCCTGATGCGCTCAGTGCTGTCGTCGGCGGCTCGAAGTCCTCGGACTCCGAGCCGCCGGCTCGTCCGCGGGGCCGCGCTGCCAGCACCTCGGACGCCGGGGCGATGACGTCAGGCGGCGCGCGCGGACTCCTCGACGGAGAGCACGGCGACGTTCTCGGCCTCGAGCTCAGCCTCGGGCGAAGCGGCATCCGCCTCGTCGGCCTGGACCGGGTCGGCCCACATCACGAGCGGGGCAGGGGTCCAGCTGAGCGCGTGCGACGTCTCGTCGGCGGGCACGACGACGGCGACCTGCTCGCGCTCCTCGAGGATCGCGCGGGTCACCTCTGCGGCGATCTGGTGGGTGAGCATCGACTGGAAGATGCGGTCGGAGTCGTCCGCCTGCCGACGGACGAGGGACCACTGGCCGTCCGGGCCGATGAACCGCGAGAGGCGAGCGTTGACCAACTCGAAGATGTGCTCGCCGCGGAGGTCGGCGGCCGTTGCGCGGGGCGAGGGCGCGGGTGCGGTGTGGGCTGCGGCCTGTGCGGCGAGCCGAGCGCGGCGCCAGCGGCGGAACATCGGTGTCCTCTCGGTCGGGACGGGTGGCGGACTACATCGGACGGCGTTTCGTCCAGTGTCCGTCACGCGGCGACCCCCCGGGCTCGGACACGCCGCTGGGGCGTCGAGCCGTCGGACGCGGACGGTTCGGGTCGGCCGAGGCTACTCGACCAGTTCGCGGCGCTTCTGCTCGTCGGCGACCGTCCCGATCGCGATGGCGAGCGTGGCGGCCCACGAGATCCACATGAGCACGAGCCTCCAGTCGCGAGGCCCGGCCTGTGTGGCGCGGATGACTCCGACCGCGCCGAACAGCGAACTCAGGACCGCTCCACTGAAGAGGTACTTGCGCATTCCGCAACGCTATCGCGTTCGGATCGGCTCGCGCGACCGGTTGACGCGGGCCCTCGACACTGTGAGAACACCCGGAGTCTGACCGATCGTGCAGACTCTGACCGATCGGTCAATTAGCGTCGATCGCATGCCCACCGATGCGAGAACCACGTCGCGCGTGCGCGCCGCCGACGAGTTGAAGCACGCCGCCCTCGAGCAGTTCGCGACGGTCGGATTCGCCGGCACGTCGCTGCAGCACATCGCCGACGAGGCCGGCTACGCCAAGTCGAGCGTGCTCTACCACTTCGCCTCGAAGGAGGCGCTGCTCGAGGCGGCCATCGAGCCCGCCGTCGAGGGCTTCGAGGACGTGCTGGAGGTCTTCCTGTCGGCCCGGCGCTCCGGCCGCCGCGGTGAGCTCGTGGACCGCGTCGTCGACCTCCTGCTCGAGCACCGCGAGGCGGTGCACGTCTTCCTCACCCAGGGCCAGAGCCTCTCCGAGCTGCCCGTCATCGCCCGCGCGAACGTCGCCGTCCGCCGCCTGGCGTCCGCGGTCTGCGAGGAGCGCGAGAGCGTCGACGACCAGGTGCGGTTCGGCATCGCCCTCGGCGGAGCCGCGTTCCTGCTCACGGCCGGACGGAGCTTCGCCGACGAGTCGACGCTCCCCAGCGATGACGAGATGCGCGACGCGCTCCGGCGCATCATCGCCGAGATCCTCACCCCCGCCCGAACCCCCAGCAACTGAGAGAGAACCGTGGCCCTCCTCCTCCACCGCATCGGACGCTTCGCCTACCGTCGCGCCTGGGTCGTCATCATCGCCTGGGTGATCGCCCTCGGCGGCCTCGTCGGCGCCGGCATCGGCCTCGGCGGCCAGCTCCAGGAGTCCTACGCGATCCCCGGAACCGAATCCCAGGACGCCATCGACCAGCTCGCCGCCGTCTTCCCGCAGACCGCCGGCGCGTCGGCGAAGGCCGTCGTCGAGGCGCCCGCCGGCGACTCGGTCGAGAACGCCCCGTACCGCGACGCCATCGAGGAGATGGAGTCCGAGCTCGAGGACCTCGACGGCGTCGCGAGCGTGCTCGGCCCGTTCGACGAGTACGCCGGCGACCAGGTCTCCGACGACGCGCGCACCGCGTACATCCAGGTGCAGTTCGACGGCCAGGTGACGGATGTCACCGAGGACCAGATCGACGCCGTGCTCGCCACCGGCGACACCGGCCGCGACGCCGGGCTCGAGGTCGCGTTCGGCGGCGAGGTGTTCCAGGAGACGACCTTCGGACTGACCATCACCGAGGCGTTCGGCGTGATCTTCGCGGGCGTCGTGCTGCTCATCACGTTCGGCTCGCTGCTCTCGGCGGGGATGCCGCTGCTCACCGCGCTCGTCGGCGTCGGCACCGCCTTCGGCGGCATCTCGCTCGTGGCCGCGTTCGCGACCGTCTCGAGCACGGCCCCCATGCTCGCCGTCATGATCGGGCTCGCCGTCGGCATCGACTACGCGCTCTTCATCCTGTCGCGCCACCGCACGCAGCTCGCACGCGGCATGGACCCCGAGGAGAGCGCGGCGGAGGCGGTCGCGACCGCGGGCGGCGCCGTCGTGTTCGCGGGCCTCACCGTCATCATCGCGCTCCTCGGCCTGCTCGTCGTCGGGATCCCGTTCCTCAGCGTCATGGGCGTCGGCGCGGCCTTCGCGGTGCTCGTCGCCGTCTTCGGCGCGACCACGCTGCTGCCCGCACTGCTCGGCCTCGCGAAGGGCCGGCTCGCGCCGAAGCCGGGCAGCCGGGCGCACCGTCGAGCGGTCGCCTCGGACGACTCGGGCACGCGCACGATGGGTCGCCGCTGGGTCGACACCGTGCTGAAGGCCCCCGTGGTCTTCGTGCTGCTCGTCGTCGGCCTGCTCGGCGCGGCCGCCGTGCCCGCGGCCAGCCTCGACCTGAACCTGCCCGGCGGGCAGGGCGAGGAGGGCACGAGCCAGCGCGAGGCCTACGACATGATCGCCGAGGGCTTCGGCCCCGGCTACAACGGCCCCCTCATCGTCACGGTCGACATCACGCAGACCACCGACATCCTCGACGACCTCGACGCGATCGGCGCCCGGCTCGCCGCAGTGGACGGCGTCGCCTACGTCGGGCAGGGCCTGCCGAACGAGACCGTCGACACCGCGATCATCCAGGTCATCCCGGAATCGGCGCCGACCGACCCCGAGACGAAGGAGGTCGTGCAGGACATCCGCGCCCTCGAGGGCGAGATCGTCGACGAGTTCGGCACCCCGATCGCGGTGACCGGCTACACGGCCGTCTCGATCGACATCTCGCAGCGCCTCAACGACGCGCTCGTGCCGTTCGCGCTCATCGTCGTGGGCCTGTCGGTCATCCTCCTGCTCATCGTGTTCCGGTCGATCTTCGTGCCGATCAAGGCCGCGCTCGGGTTCCTGCTCTCCGCGTTCGGCGCGATCGGCCTGACCGTCGCGGTCTTCCAGTGGGGGTGGATGGCCGACCTCATGCACATCGAGCCGGGGCCGATCCTCAGCTTCCTGCCGATCCTGCTCATGGCCGTGCTGTTCGGCCTCGCCATGGACTACGAAGTGTTCCTGGTCTCCGGCATGCGCGAGGAGTTCGTGAAGACCCGCGAGCCGCGCAGCTCGATCGTGCACGGCTTCCAGCACGCGGCGCGCGTGGTCACGGCGGCGGCGCTCATCATGTTCTTCGTCTTCTTCGCGTTCGTGCCCGAGGGCACGGGGGTCATCAAGGGGATCGCGTTCGCGCTCGCAGTGGGCGTGGCGTTCGACGCGTTCCTGGTGCGGATGACGCTGGTCCCCGCGGCGATGGCCCTCGCGGGTCGCGGCGCGTGGTGGCTGCCGAAGTGGCTCGGCCGGATCCTCCCCGACGTCGACATCGAGGGCGAGGGCCTGCGCGCCCACCTCGCGGAGTCGGAGTGGGCCGCGGCGCGCAACGCCGACGTGCTCGCCGAGGACCTCCTCGTCGGCGATCCGGCGGCGCCGATCGGCCAGATCTCGGTCGGCGTGCCGCGCGGCG
>NZ_SDPL01000021.1 GCF_004135055.1 Agromyces binzhouensis
GCCGCGGTCGGCCCTGCTGCTCGGCTCGGTCGCCACGCTCGCGGCGCTCCTCGTGGCCGCGGGGATCGTCGGACCGAGCGCAGCGGGCGCCGAGGCCTGCGAGCGTCCGGCGCAGACGGGGGAGTGACCCGGCCGGGGGAGCGGGGCGGCGCCTCAGATCTCGATGCCGTCGACGGTCGTCCGGAGGTCGATGGACCCCTCGACGCTCCGCGCGACCGTGCACGCCCTCGCGATCGCACGGGCCATGATGGCCGCCAGCTGTTCGCGATCCGATGGCTCGAGCGCGGAGAGGTCGACGACGATCTCCTCGTCGATCTCCCGGTAGCGGTTGTCGTCCTTCGACGTGCCGTGCGCCCAGACCGTGATCGCGACGTCGTCGCCGAGGCGGCGCGCGGCGACGGAGTCGGCGCTCATGCCCGCGCAGCCCGCCAGTGCGAGCTTGAGGAGCTCGCCGGGCGTGAAGTGGCCCGGGGCCTCGACGGGCCCGATGAGCACCGTCGACCCGCGCTCGTTCAGGCCCTCGTAGGTGCGCCGGCCGGTGCGGGTCACCGAGACGCTGCCAGGTCCGATCCGTTCGCCGACCGCGTGCGCATGCTCCGTCATCGAGTCCTCCCTCGGCTTGCCGTGCACCGATTCCACCACGACGACGGATGCCGCGGCATCCGCTTGACTGGGAGGATGCGGTGAGCCTCGCGGCCGCGACACGCCCGGGTTGCACGGAAGTGCCCGAGTGTGGCAAACTCGATGAGTTCAACATTTCGAACGGCGTGCCTTGCTGCGCTCCGTTCGAATCACTGCCAGGCAGTGCATAGCCACCGGAAGCTCCACGGAGTGCCACGGGTCAGGCTAGGCCGCGGGCAGCAGGACACCACAACCGACACCCTCAGATCCGAGCATGGCCCATGCCTGCGTGCAGAAGGCCCATGCCCGTTTCCGCGAGTGCGACACGCCCGAGCGCGGGGGTCGGTTGGGGCTCGAGGTCGAGCGTGTCGAGGCCACCGCACCACGGGGTGGCTTCGACAGGCTCGATCACCGGCCTTTGACAGAAGAACAGTGGTGCTTCACACGGAGTAGCTACGCGGCGTCCGATGCCCTCGGAAGGGGTAAGACGCCTTGACAGAGAGAGAGTCAGCAATGGCGGGACAGAAGATCCGCATTCGACTGAAGTCGTATGACCACGAGGTCATCGACACCTCGGCGCGCAAGATCGTCGACACGGTGACCCGCGCGGGTGCCACGGTCGTCGGCCCCGTGCCGCTTCCGACGGAGAAGAACGTGGTGTGCGTCATCCGTTCGCCCCACAAGTACAAGGACAGCCGCGAGCACTTCGAGATGCGCACCCACAAGCGCCTGATCGACATCGTGGACCCGACGCCCAAGGCCGTCGACTCGCTCATGCGTCTCGACCTTCCGGCCGACGTCAACATCGAGATCAAGCTCTGAGGTACGACATGTCCACCACTGCAAAGAACGTGAAGGGTCTGCTCGGCACCAAGCTCGGCATGACCCAGGTGTGGGACGAGAACAACAAGCTCATCCCGGTCACCGTCATCGAGATCGCCCCCAACGTGGTCACCCAGCTCCGCACGCAGGAGAAGGACGGCTACTCCGCCGTCCAGATCGCCGCGGGCGCCATCGACCCCCGCAAGGTCACCCAGCCCCTCACCGGTCACTTCGAGGCCGCCGGCGTCACGCCGCGCCGCCACGTGACCGAGGTGCGCACCGCCGACGCCGCGGACTACGCGCTCGGCCAGGAGCTCACCGTCGACGGCACCTTCGAGGCCGGCCAGCTGGTCGACGTCGTCGGCACGTCGAAGGGCAAGGGCTTCGCCGGTGTCATGAAGCGCCACAACTTCGCGGGCGTCTCCGCGTCGCACGGTGCCCACCGCAACCACCGCAAGCCCGGTTCGATCGGCGCCTCGTCGACCCCGAGCCGTGTCTTCAAGGGCATGCGCATGGCCGGTCGAATGGGTGGCGAGCGCGTCACCGTCCTGAACCTCCGCGTGCACGCCGTCGACGCCGAGAAGGGCCTGCTGCTCGTCAAGGGCGCGGTCCCCGGTGCTCGCGGCCGTCTCGTGTTCGTCCGCAACGCTGTGAAGGGAGCCTGAGATGGCTACCGCTGCCACCATCGACGTCCTCGACGTCACCGGCAAGAAGTCCGGCTCGATCGAGCTGCCCGCCGAGCTCTTCGACGTGCAGACCAACGTCCCGCTGATCCACCAGGTCGTCGTCGCCCAGCTCGCCGCCGCGCGCCAGGGCACGCACAAGACCAAGACCCGCGGCGAGGTCTCCGGTGCCGGCCGCAAGCCCTTCAAGCAGAAGGGCACGGGCCGCGCCCGCCAGGGCTCGATCCGCGCACCGCACATGACCGGCGGCGGCGTCGTCCACGGCCCGCAGCCCCGTGACTACTCGCAGCGCACCCCCAAGAAGATGATCGCCGCGGCCCTGCTCGGCGCGCTCTCCGACCGCGCTCGCGGCGGCCGCATCCACGCGGTCGAGTCGCTCGCCAACGGCGAGGCCCCGAAGACGAAGGACGCCGTCGCGCTCCTCGCCGGGATCGCCCCGTCGAAGCACCAGCTCGTCGTGCTCACCCGCGACGAGGAGCTCTCGGAGCGTGCGGTCCGCAACATCCCGACCGTGCACGTCCTGCCGGTCGACCAGCTGAACGCCTACGACGTGCTCGTCTCCGACGACATCGTCTTCAGCAAGGCCGCGCTCGAGGCGTTCGTCGCCGCGAAGCAGGCGAAGAAGGAAGAGGTCTCCGCATGAGCGCCGCGCACAACAAGGACCCCCGCGACATCATCATCTCGCCGGTGGTCTCGGAGAAGAGCTACAACCTGATCGACGAGGGCAAGTACACGTTCATCGTGGACCCCCGCGCGAACAAGACCGAGATCAAGCTCGCCATCGAGAAGATCTTCAACGTCCAGGTCGCCTCGATCAACACCCTCAACCGTCAGGGCAAGACGCGTCGCACCCGCTTCGGCATGGGCAAGCGCAAGGACACCAAGCGCGCGATCGTCACCCTCAAGTCCGGCTCGATCGACATCTTCACGAACGTCGGCTAAGGAGCAGAGGAACCTCACTATGGCTATTCGCAAGTACAAGCCCACGACCCCGGGTCGTCGCGGTTCGTCGGTCGCCGACTTCGCCGAGATCACGCGCTCGACGCCCGAGAAGTCGCTGCTCCGCCCGCTGTCGAAGTCCGGTGGTCGCAACAACCAGGGCCGCATCACCACCCGCCACGTCGGCGGTGGCCACAAGCGCCAGTACCGCGTCATCGACTTCCGTCGCAACGACAAGGACGGCGTGCCCGCCAAGGTCGCGCACATCGAGTACGACCCGAACCGCACCGCGCGCATCGCGCTGCTGCACTTCGTGGACGGCACCAAGCGCTACATCATCGCTCCCGACAAGCTCAAGCAGGGCGACCTCGTGGAGTCGGGCCCGGCCGCCGACATCAAGCCCGGCAACAACCTGCCGCTGCGCAACATCCCGACCGGTACCGTCATCCACGCCATCGAGCTCCGCCCCGGCGGCGGCGCGAAGATGGCGCGTTCGGCCGGCGCCTCGGTGCGCCTGGTCGCGAAGGACGGCCCCTACGCGCAGCTCCGCCTGCCGTCGGGCGAGATCCGCAACGTCGACGCGCGCTGCCGCGCGACCGTCGGCGAGGTCGGCAACGCCGAGCAGTCGAACATCAACTGGGGCAAGGCCGGCCGCAAGCGCTGGAAGGGCGTCCGCCCGACCGTCCGCGGTGTCGCGATGAACCCGGTCGACCACCCGCACGGTGGTGGTGAGGGCAAGACCTCCGGTGGTCGTCACCCGGTGAGCCCGTGGGGCCAGCCCGAGGGACGCACCCGTCGCCCCAACAAGGAGAGCGACAAGCTCATCGTCCGTCGTCGCACCGTCGGCAAGAAGCGCAAGTAGGAGTAAGAGAAGATGCCTCGCAGCCTCAAGAAGGGCCCCTTCGTCGACGAGCACCTGCTTCGCAAGGTCGCCTCGCAGAACGACGCGGGTTCCAAGAACGTCATCAAGACGTGGTCGCGTCGCTCGATGATCGTCCCGGCCATGCTCGGCCACACGATCGCCGTGCACGACGGCCGCAAGCACATCCCGGTGTTCGTCACCGAGACCATGGTGGGCCACAAGCTCGGCGAGTTCGCGCCCACCCGCACCTTCCGTGGACACGTGAAGGACGACAAGAAGGGCCGCCGCCGCTGACGCGGTGGCGTGAAGGAGGAGAGAAATGGTGGAGTCGATCGCCCGCGTGCGTCACATCCGCGTGACCCCCATGAAGGCCCGCCGCGTCGTCAACCTGATCCGCGGCAAGCAGGCACAGGAGGCCCTGGCCATCCTGAAGTTCGCCCCGCAGGGTGCGAGCGAGCCGGTGTACAAGCTCGTCGCCTCGGCCATCGCGAACGCTCGCGTCAAGGCCGATGCCACGAACACCTACCTGGACGAGCAGGATCTCTACGTGAAGACGGCGTACGTCGATGAGGGCACCACCCTCAAGCGTTTCCAGCCGCGCGCGCAGGGTCGTGCCTTCCGCATCAACAAGCGCACGAGCCACATCACCGTCGTGCTCGGCACGCCCGAGGAGGGTACGAAGTAATGGGTCAGAAGGTCAACCCGTACGGCTTCCGTCTCGGCATCACCACCGACCACGTGTCGCGGTGGTTCTCAGACTCGACGAAGCCCGGACAGCGCTACGCCGACTACCTCGCCGAGGACGTCAAGATCCGTCGCCTGCTGCAGACGTCGCTCGATCGTGCCGGCGTGAGCCGCATCGAGATCGAGCGTACCCGCGACCGCGTCCGCGTGGACATCCACACGGCACGCCCGGGTATCGTGATCGGCCGCCGCGGCGCCGAGGCCGAGCGCATCCGCGCCGACCTCGAGAAGCTCTCCGGCAAGCAGATCCAGCTCAACATCCTCGAGGTCAAGAACCCCGAGGCCGACGCCCAGCTCGTCGCGCAGGGCATCGCCGAGCAGCTCTCCGCCCGCGTGGCCTTCCGCCGCGCGATGCGCAAGGGCCTGCAGGGCGCGCAGCGCGCCGGCGCCAAGGGTGTCCGCATCCAGGTGTCGGGCCGCCTCGGCGGCGCCGAGATGAGCCGCTCGGAGTTCTACCGCGAGGGTCGTGTGCCGCTGCACACGCTCCGCGCGAACATCGACTACGGCTTCTACGAGGCCAAGACCACCTTCGGTCGCATCGGCGTGAAGGTCTGGATCTACAAGGGCGACATCACCAACAAGGAGCTCGCCCGCGAGCAGGCCTCCCAGAAGCCGTCGCGTGACCGTAACGACCGTCGCCGTGCGCCCCGTGCGCAGGAGGCGGCCGCAGCAGGAGTTGAGGCATAACCATGTTGATTCCCCGTCGAGTCAAGTACCGCAAGCAGCACCACCCCGGCCGTTCGGGCCAGGCCACCGGCGGCACGAAGGTCTCCTTCGGCGAGTACGGCATCCAGGCCCTGAGCCCCGCCTACGTGACGAACCGTCAGATCGAGTCCGCTCGTATCGCCATGACGCGTCACATCAAGCGTGGCGGCAAGGTGTGGATCAACATCTACCCCGACCGTCCGCTCACGAAGAAGCCGGCCGAGACCCGCATGGGTTCCGGTAAGGGTTCGCCGGAGTGGTGGGTCGCCAACGTCAAGCCGGGTCGCGTCCTCTTCGAGGTCTCGGGCGTCTCCGAGGAACTCGCTCGCGAGGCCATGACCCGTGCAATCCACAAGCTGCCCCTCAAGGCACGCATCATCAAGCGCGAGGAGGGCGACGCATAATGGCCGTCGGTTCCAAGGAGCTCGCTGTGACCGAGCTCGACACCTTCGAGGACGAGCGTCTCGTCGACGAGCTGAAGAAGGCCAAGGAGGAGCTGTTCAACCTCCGCTTCCAGGCCGCCACCGGCCAGCTCGAGAGCCACGGCCGCCTGCGTGCCGTGAAGCGCGACATCGCCCGCATCTACACGGTCATCCGTGAGCGCGAGCTCGGCATCCGTGCCACGCCCGCGCCGGTCGAGGCGCCCGCAGCGCCCGCGAAGAAGACGAAGAAGGCCAAGGCCGAGGCATCCGCCGACGCCGAGGCCGAGACGAAGGAGGCCTGATCATGGCTGAGACCAAGAAGGCTGCGGCCGAGGTCGCCGAGACGGCCGAGCTCGTCCGCGGTTACCGCAAGGTCCGTCGCGGCTACGTCGTCAGCGACAAGATGGACAAGACCATCGTCGTCGAGGTCGAGGACCGCGTGAAGCACCCGCTGTACGGCAAGGTCATGCGCCGTACGTCGAAGGTCAAGGCGCACGACGAGCAGAACACCGCCGGCATCGGCGACCTCGTCGTGATCTCCGAGACCCGCCCGCTGAGCGCCACCAAGCGCTGGCGCCTGGTCGAGATCGTCGAGAAGGCCAAGTAAGCCCCCGGGCTTGCTTCCCAGAAGGAGTACGAAGTGATTCAGCAGGAATCCCGGCTCAAGGTCGCCGACAACACGGGCGCCAAGGAGCTGCTCACCATCCGCGTGCTCGGCGGTTCCAGCCGACGCTACGCGGGCCTGGGCGACGTCATCGTCGCCACCGTCAAGGACGCGATCCCGGGCGGCAACGTGAAGAAGGGCGACGTGGTCAAGGCCGTCATCGTCCGCACCGTGAAGGAGACCCGTCGACCCGACGGCTCCTACATCAAGTTCGACGAGAACGCCGCGGTGATCCTCAAGAACGACGGTGACCCTCGCGGCACCCGCATCTTCGGGCCGGTCGGCCGGGAGCTTCGCGACAAGAAGTTCATGAAGATCATCTCGCTGGCGCCGGAGGTGCTGTAAACATGGCCAAGATCAAGAAGGGCGACCTCGTCGAGGTCATCTCGGGCCGCAGCCAGGCCCGCGGCGGCGACCGCGGCAAGCAGGGTCGCGTCATCGAGGTCCTGGTCGACCAGAACCGCGTCGTGGTCGAGGGCGTGAACTACGTCACGAAGCACGTGCGCGTCGGCCAGACCCAGCGCGGCTCGAAGACCGGTGGCATCGAGACCCACGAGGCCCCGATCCACGTGTCGAACGTCGCGATCGTCGACCCGGAGACCAAGAAGCCGACCCGCGTGGGCTTCCGCACCGAGACGGTCACCAAGGACGGCGTCGAGAAGACGGTCCGCGTCCGCTACGCCAAGAAGTCAGGTAAGGACCTCTAATGACTGACACCGCGACTGCCGCGCCGGCTGGCAAGATCCAGCCGCGCCTCAAGCAGAAGTACCAGACCGACATCACGAAGACCCTGACCGAGGCGAACGGGTACACCAACCCGCACCAGGTCCCGGGCCTGACGAAGATCGTCGTCAACATGGGTGTCGGCGAGGCCGCGCGCGATGGCAAGGTCATCGACGGCGCGATCGCCGACCTCACCAAGATCACCGGCCAGAAGCCGCAGGTCACCAAGGCCCGCAAGTCCATCGCGCAGTTCAAGCTGCGCGAGGGACAGCCGATCGGCGCGCACGTCACGCTGCGCGGCGACCGGATGTGGGAGTTCCTCGACCGCCTGCTCTCGCTCGCGCTGCCCCGTATCCGCGACTTCCGCGGCCTCTCGGACCAGCAGTTCGACGGCACCGGCAACTACACGTTCGGTCTCACGGAGCAGTCCGTGTTCCACGAGATCGACCAGGACAAGATCGACCGCGTCCGCGGCATGGACATCACCGTGGTGACCACCGCCAAGACCGACGACGAGGGTCGCGCGCTGCTCAAGGCGCTCGGCTTCCCGTTCAAGTCGAACGAGTCCGCCCAGTAGTCCGTAGTAGACTCTACGAGTTTGTGCCTGCGCCGGCGGGTCTCGGAACCATCCGAGGCCCCGCCGGCACCGGCATACGGCGGTCCGCAACCGCGTGCCGCCACCACCACAGGTCAGTCCCCGTGTAACGGGTCCTGAAACCTGGTGAACGTAAGGAAACCAGTGTCATGACGATGACCGACCCGGTCGCTGACATGCTGACGCGCCTGCGCAACGCCAACTCCGCGCACCACGACACCGTGTCGATGCCGCACTCCAAGCTCAAGGGGCACATCGCCGAGATCCTCAAGTCCGAGGGCTACATCTCCGGCTTCGAGGTCGCCGACGCGCGCGTGGGCAAGACGCTCACGCTGCAGCTCAAGTTCGGCCCGAACCGCGAGCGCTCGATCGCGGGCATCAAGCGCGTGTCGAAGCCCGGCCTCCGCGTGTACGCGAAGTCGACCGAGATCCCCAAGGTGCTCGGCGGCCTCGGCGTCGCGATCCTGTCCACTTCCAGCGGTCTGCTGACGGACCGCCAGGCCGAGAAGAAGGGCGTGGGTGGGGAAGTCCTCGCCTACGTGTGGTAGATCCATGTCACGAATCGGACGACTTCCCATCGACATCCCCGCCGGTGTCGACGTCAAGGTCGACGGCCGCGCCGTCACCGTGAAGGGCCCGAAGGGCGAGCTCGCACTCACCGTGGCGCAGCCCATCGAGGTCAAGGTCGAGGACAACCAGGTCCTCGTCTCCCGCCCCGACGACGAGCGCGAGTCGCGTTCGCTGCACGGCCTGACCCGGAGCCTCATCGCCAACGACATCGTCGGCGTGACCCAGGGCTACTCCAAGGGCCTCGAGATCGTCGGCACCGGATACCGCGTCGCGCAGAAGGGCAGCGCGGTCGAGTTCGCGCTCGGCTTCTCGCACCCGGTCACCGTCGAGCCGCCCGCCGGCATCACGCTGACGGTCGAGGGCAACAACAAGATCACCGTCTCGGGCATCTCGAAGCAGGCCGTCGGTGAGACCGCCGCCAACATCCGCAAGATCAAGAAGCCCGAGCCCTACAAGGGCAAGGGCATCCGCTACGCCGGCGAGGTCGTGCGTCGCAAGGCCGGAAAGGCTGGTAAGTAATCATGGCCGTCAAGAGCAAGTCGGCTGCGCGTTCGCGCCGCCACACCCGGCTTCGCAAGAAGATCGTCGGCACCGAGCTGCGTCCCCGCCTCGTGGTGACGCGTTCGGCCCGCCACGTCTTCGTGCAGGTCGTCGACGACAGCAAGGGCCACACCGTGGCATCCGCCTCGACCATGGAGGCAGACCTCCGTGCGTTCGAGGGTGACAAGACCGCCAAGGCGAAGAAGGTCGGCGAGCTCGTCGCCGAGCGCGCGAAGCAGGCCGGCGTCGACTCGGTCGTGTTCGACCGCGGCGGCAACAAGTACGCCGGTCGCGTCGCAGCGATCGCCGACGGAGCGCGAGAGGCAGGACTGAGCCTGTGAGCGAAAACACTGTGAAGGAGACCGAGGTGGCCGCAGAGGCACCCGTCGAGACGGCAGCTTCCTCGGAGCCGCCGCGCAACGAGCGCGAGGGCCGCCGTGGCGGCCGCGACCGCGGCCAGGGCCGCGACCGTCGCGATCGCGACGCCGAGAAGAGCCAGTTCCTCGAGCGCGTCGTCACCATCAACCGCGTGTCGAAGGTCGTCAAGGGCGGCCGTCGCTTCAGCTTCACGGCGCTCGTCGTCGTGGGTGACGGCAACGGCCTCGTCGGCGTCGGCTACGGCAAGGCGCGCGAGGTGCCGACCGCGATCTCGAAGGGCGTCGAGGAGGCGAAGAAGAACTTCTTCCGCGTCCCGCGCGTCGGCGCGTCCATCCCGCACCCCGTCCAGGGCGAGGCGGCCGCCGGTGTGGTGCTCCTGCGCCCGGCCGGCCCCGGTACCGGTGTCATCGCCGGTGGTCCGGTCCGCGCCGTGCTCGAGTGCGCCGGCATCCACGACGTCCTGAGCAAGTCGCTCGGTTCGTCGAACACCATCAACATCGTGCACGCCACGGTCGAGGCGCTGAAGCAGCTCGAGGAGCCGCGCGCGGTCGCCGCACGTCGTGGTCTCGACTACGACCAGGTCGCGCCCGCCCGCCTGCTGCGTGCCGAGGCCCAGGCGGCCGAGGCCGCCGCAGCAGCGAAGGCAGGTGCCTGATGGCCAAGCAGCTCAAGGTGACCCAGATCAAGTCCAAGGTGAGCGAGAAGCAGAACCAGCGCGACACGCTGCGCAGCCTCGGTCTCAAGAAGATCGGCCAGAGCGTCGTTCGCGAGGACACCCCCCAGGTGCGCGGCTACGTGAACACGGTCGCCCACCTCGTGACGGTTGAGGAGATCGACTAATGGCTGACGAGACGAAGGACGTCGCCGCCGAGGAGACCCCGAAGAAGGCTCCCGCGAAGAAGGCCGCCGCCAAGCCGGCTGCCGAGAAGAAGGCCGCTGCCAAGCCGGCCGCCGAGAAGAAGGCCCCGGCCAAGGCCGCTGCCAAGGCCGACGACGCGAAGGCCGAGAAGGCCCCTGCGAAGAAGGCCCCGGCGAAGAAGGCTCCGGCGAAGAAGGAGCCCGAGGACGTCGTGCGCGAGCCCGTCCTCAAGGTGCACCACCTTCGCCCGGCGCCCGGCGCCAAGAAGGACCGCACCCGCGTGGGTCGCGGTGAGGGCTCGAAGGGCAAGACCGCCGGTCGCGGCACGAAGGGCACCAAGGCCCGCAACACCGTGCGCCCCGGCTTCGAGGGCGGCCAGCTTCCGTACCACATGCGTGCGCCGAAGCTCCGCGGCTTCAAGAACCCGTTCCGCGTCGAGTACCAGGTGGTCAACCTGGACAAGCTCGCCGAGCTCTACCCGAAGGGCGGCGACGTCACCGTCGCCGACCTGGTGGCCAAGGGTGCCGTCCGCAAGAACGAGCGCGTCAAGGTGCTCGGCAACGGCGACATCCAGGTGAAGCTCAACGTCGCGGTCGACAAGGTCTCCGGCTCCGCAGAGCAGAAGATCGTCGCCGCCGGCGGTTCGGTCAAGTAAGGCCGCTGCACCACACACGGAATTCGAGCCTGTCGGGACCTCGCGTATGATTCACGGGGGTCTCGACAGGCTCGAGCCGCATTCATACTGACTGCGGCGTCAGTAACAGGAGGACGAGTGTTCAACGCCATCGGGCGGATCTTCCGCACCCCCGACCTTCGCCGGAAGATCGGTTTCACGCTGGGCATCATCGCCCTGTTCCGCCTCGGCTCGTTCATCCCGGCGCCGTTCGTGGACTTCGGCAACGTCCAGCAGTGCCTGGCGGCGAACCAGGGTGCGTCCGGCCTCTACGAGCTCGTCAACCTCTTCTCCGGCGGCGCGCTCCTCCAGCTGTCGGTCTTCGCGCTGGGCATCATGCCGTACATCACGGCGTCGATCATCGTCCAGCTGCTGCGCGTGGTCATCCCCCACTTCGAGACCCTCTACAAGGAGGGCCAGTCCGGCCAGGCGCGACTCACGCAGTACACGCGCTACCTGACGATCGCGCTCGGCGTCCTCCAGTCGACGACGCTCATCACCGTGGCCCGCTCGGGCGCGCTGTTCCCGGCCAACTCCGACCCCGCGTGCTCGCAGCTGATCACGAACGACGCGTGGTACGCGATCCTCCTCATGGTCGTCACGATGACCGCCGGCACCGGCCTCATCATGTGGATGGGCGAGCTCGTCACCGAGCGCGGCGTCGGCAACGGCATGTCGCTGCTCATCTTCACCTCGATCGCCGCGACCTTCCCGACCTCCCTGTGGGGCATCGGCGTCGCCCGCGGCTGGGACGTCTTCGCACTCGTGCTGGCGATCGGCCTGCTCGTGGTCGTGGCCGTCGTCTTCGTCGAGCAGTCGCAGCGCCGAGTACCGGTCCAGTACGCCAAGCGCATGGTCGGGCGCCGCACCTACGGCGGCAACAACACCTACATCCCGATCAAGGTGAACATGGCCGGCGTCGTGCCCGTCATCTTCGCCTCCTCGCTGCTGTACCTGCCGGCGCTCATCGCGCAGTTCAACCAGCCCGCGGCCGGCGAGGAGCCGCAGGCCTGGGTCGTGTGGATCACGAACTACCTGACGCAGGGCGATCACCCGCTCTACATGCTGCTGTACTTCCTGCTCATCGTCGGCTTCACGTACTTCTACGTGGCGATCACGTTCAACCCCGACGACGTCGCCGAGAACATGAAGAAGTACGGCGGCTTCATCCCCGGCATCCGCGCGGGCCGTCCGACCGCCGAGTACCTCGACTACGTCCTCACCCGCATCACGCTGCCGGGCTCGATCTACCTCGGCCTCATCGCACTGCTGCCGCTCGTCGCGTTCTCGTGGTTCGGCGCGAACCAGAACTTCCCGTTCGGCGGCGCGTCGATCCTCATCATCGTGGGCGTCGGCCTCGAGACCGTGAAGCAGATCGACGCCCAGCTCCAGCAGCGCCACTACGAAGGACTCCTCCGATGACGCAGACCCCCTCCGCCCGGTTCCTCATCGTCGGTCCGCAGGGTTCGGGCAAGGGCACGCAGGGCGTGCTCGTCGCCGAGGCCTTCGGCGTCCCGCAGGTCGCCACCGGCGACATCTTCCGCGAGAACGTCAAGGGCGGCACCGAGCTCGGCAAGCGCGTCCAGGCGATCATCGAGGCCGGCGACCTCGTCCCCGACGAGCTGACGAGCGAGCTTGTCCGCGACCGCCTCGAGCAGGAGGATGCCGCGCGCGGCTTCCTCCTCGACGGCTACCCGCGCAACCGCGGCCAGGTCGACGACCTCGAGGCGTTCCTCTCGGGTCGAGGCGAGTCGCTCGACGCGGTCATCGAGCTCGTGGTCCCGCGCGAGGAGTCGATCACCCGACTCCGTCAGCGCGCGATCGACCAGGGCCGCACGGATGACACGGAGGAGGTCATCGCGAACCGCCTCGCGATCTACGAGCGCGAGACGGCTCCGATCCTCGACGTGTACCGCGAGAAGGACGTCGTCGTCCGCATCGACGGCGTCGGCACGCTCGACGAGGTCACGGAGCGCATCTTCGCCGCACTCGCGACGCGCGGCCTCGAGCCGAACGGCAGCGACGCGCACGGTCGCAGCGCCGGCGCAGCCTGACGTCGCGCCGCGTGTTCGGCCGACTGAAGCTCAAGACGCCGGCCGAGCTGCGTGCCATGGTCCCGGCGGGCGAGGCGACCGCGGCGCTGCTCTCCGCAGCGCGTGAGCGACTCGTCGTCGGCGCCGCCCCGCTCGACCTCGACGCCGCGGCCGACGAGGTGATCCGCGCCCGCGGCGGCCGCTCGAACTTCCGCCTCGTCCCGGGCTACTCGCACACGCTCTGCGTGTCGGTCGACGACGACGTCGTGCACGGGATCCCCGGCGCGCGGCCGTTCCGACCCGGTGACATCGTGTCGGTCGACGGCGGCGTCGAGATCGGCGGCTGGAACGGCGACGCCGCCTTCACGGTCGTCCTGCCCGACCCCGCCCGGCCCGACGTGGTGCTCGCCCGCGAGCGCCTCGCGGAGTCGGCCGAGCGGTCGTTGTGGGCCGGCATCGCCGCGCTCGCCTCGGCCCGCCACCTGAACGAGGTCGGCGAGGCGATCGAGGCGTCCGTCGAGGCGTCGGGCGACTACGGCATCATCGAGGGCTACGGCGGCCACGGCATCGGCCGTGCGATGCACGAGGAGCCGTCGGTCTACAACCACGCGGTCCGCGGTCGCGGGCCGCGGGTGCGCCCGGGACTCGTCGTGGCGATCGAGCCGATGATCACGTCGGGCGACCCCGCGACGTTCGTCCGCGAGGACGGCTGGACCGTCGCGACGGCGGACGGCGGAGACGGCGCGCACGTCGAGCACAGCGTCGCCGTGCATGCCGACGGGATCTGGGTGCTCACCGCTCCCGACGGCGGAGCCGCGGGGCTCGCGGGCCACGGCGTGCGGCCGGTGCCGATCGCCTGACCGCCCGCGGCGCGGCATCCGTCAGGTCGTCATGAGGCCGGACAGCTCGGCCAGCAGTCCGGGGTAGTCGGTCGCCCCCCGGACGAGCCGGCGCACGTTCTCCGGCTCCGAGAACGCCTCGACGAACTGGTCGAACACCGACTGGAACTCCGCGCGGCCGTCCTCCGCGAACGCGATCAGCGCGACGACGTGCACGTTCGCCTCGCCCCATTCGATCGCCCGCTCGTCGATCGCGATGGCGATCGCGCTCCGCGTGGCCGTCATCGTCATCGCATGGGGCACGGCGAGCAGGTCGGTGAACGCGGTCGACGACATCCGTTCGCGTTCGAGGGCGCCCTGCACGTAGGCGTCGTCGATGACGCCCGCATCGATGAGGCGGTCGCCGAGCAGGCGGATCACCGCCTCGCGGTCGCGTCCGCCGACCCCCCGCACGAAGAGCTCGGGCCCGATCGAGTGGGACAGCGTCGAGGCCAGCCGTGCTCGCCGACGGCCGCGCCGGAGGCGCGCGACCTCCGCGCGCACCCGATCGACGTCGTCGTCCGTCGGGAAGGGCGCGACCGTGATGACGGCGGGCATCGGCGAGTCCGGCGGGAGCACCGCGACCACGAGGTCGGCCTCGTCGGGTTCGTCGTCGACCAGGTCGACCTCGTCGCCCAGGGCGTTCCGCAGGCGTTCCACGAGCAGCTCGCGGGCGTCGTGGTACTCGGGGACGTCGACGGCGACGCGCACGACGTCGCCCCGCGACCGGGTGCGCTCGAGCTGTGCGCCGAGGTGCATCGCGAGGTAGGCGATCTCGTCGTCGTTCACCGTGATGCCCTCGAGTCGGGCGAGCTCGCTGGCGAGGTAGACCGCGAGGTCGTAGATCAGCGGGTACGCGGACTTGATGGAGGCGGTGAGCGGGTTGCGCGAGTAGCTCTGTTCGGCGGCCCGGGCGGCCAGGTTCTCGACGTGGAGGGCGAGGCGCTCGATGAACCGGTCGTCGCCGAGTTCGACGAGCCACTCCTGCGAGATGCGCGCGACGATCTCGCGGACGACCGCCTCGCGGGCGGGGCCCTGCTGGGAGGTCGCGACGCGCGTTCCGACGAGCCGTGCCAGGTGCTCGAGCTCCGCGGGCGGGAGGCGCACGTCGAACTCCGCGCGCACGAGGCGGTCGAGGAGCATGGAGAGCGCCGCGGGCGCCGAGGCGGCGGTCGAGACGGCTCCGTCCTCCGCTCCGGCGTCGGGTGCCCCCGATGCGGCGGGGGCGGTCGCGGACGTCGCGGCGTCCTCCGCGTCGACGAGCACGTGATCCCGACCGACCCGGTCGAGCGCGATCGCGACGTGCAGCAGCACGTCGTCGAGCGCGTACTCGTTCGGAGCGTACCCGGCATCCCGGAGGCCCGAGACGAGCGAGGAGCGGAAGCCCTCCATGGACGGGAACCCGGCGCGCAGCGACGACAGGTCGCGGATGCCGCGTCGCCCCTCCTCGCGCACGAGCGAGCCGAGGAGCCGGCGCATCGCCGTCTCGGGACCCGCGATCCGGACCCTGCTGCCGTCGCGCACGAGCGCGAGGCCGGTGTTCTGCAGGCGTGCGCGGACGCGCCCGAGGTCCGCCTCCACGGTGGACTCGCTCACGTGCGCCTCCGAGGCGACGTCGTGCACGTCGAGTCCGTCGCGGGCGTCGACGAGGTCGCGGATGAGGCGGGCACGCCGACCGTCGGGCGTGGCCGTGGCCTCGGCGTCCGAGCGGGCGTGGAGGACCCGCGCCCAGGCCATGCGGTCCAGGCGGTAGCCGTCGGGTCCGGACTCGACGACCATCTCGCCCGTGCGATTCGCCTGCGCGACATAGGAGCGGACGGTGCGGGCGGAGACTCCGAGCCGGTCGGCGAGTCGGGCGGCCGTGACCGGGGCGTCGTCGTCGGCGAGGACCTCGACCAGACGCTCCCAGTTGTCCGACACCTTCAGCCCCGCTCCGATTCCTCTCCGCCGCGGCGCGCACGGTCGTCGGGCGGGTGCAGCCCAGTCAACCACCTGCCGGGCGGCCGGGGGAGCGGATGCGACGCATCTTCCGGGGGTGCGGAAGCGGATCTGTTGGCGGCACCCCGCGGCTCGGGAGGAGACTCGGCATGTTCGCGGCTTCCGCCGTGACCGATCGAAGAGGACCGGGCAAGGCTCGGCGAGGAGGCCGATGATGCGGATCGTCGTGGTGTGCGGAGCGGGTGCGTCGAGCACCTTCGCCGCGCTGCGCATCCGTCGGGCCGCCGAGGCGCGCGGTATCGCCGTCGACGTCCGGGCTGCCGGCGAGCAGACCCTCGCCGACGCGCTCGACGGCGCCGACGCGCTGCTCGTGGGCGTGCACCTCGTGCCGAGGCTCGACGCACTCGAGCAACTGGCGACCGCGGCATCCGTGCCCGTCGCCGTGCTGCCCGGCGAGACCCGCGCGCTCGACGGCGACGCAGCGCTCGACCTCGCGATCGCGATCATCGGAGCCCGAGCATGAACACGCCCACGCCGCGCAAGCCCGTTCCCTCCGCGCACGCACGGGTCTATGGTGAACACGGGAACGGACGCCAGCGACGGAGGCCGGAGACATGGTGGAACGCACTGTTCGAGTCGGATCGAGCCACGGACTGCACGCCAGGCCGGCGAAGCTGTTCACGCAGGCCGCCGCTGCATCCGGGGCGAGCGTCACGATCGCGAAGGCGGGAGGGGCTCCCGTCAACGCGGCGAGCATCCTGGCCGTCATCGCGCAGGGCATCGACCACGGCGACGAGGTCACCGTGGCCGTCGACGGCGGCGACGAGCAGCGCGTGCTCGACGAGCTCGTCGAGCTGCTCAGCACCGATCACGACGAGTAGCCTGCAGCGTCCGTCCTCGATCGAACCGAATGGGGAGGGCGAATGATGGAGTTCAGAGGCACCGGCATCGGCCAGGGCGTGGCCGTCGGACCGGTCGTACGGATGTCCGAGCGGCTGCCGGAACCGGTGGATCGACCGAGCCACCTGGACCCGGCCCGCGAGGAGGAGCGAGCCCGCGCGTCGGTCTCGGTCGTCGCGGACGACCTGCAGCGCAAGGGCGCCCAGGCCGGCGGCGCCGCGCAGGACGTGCTCGAGGCGCAGGCCATGATGGCCGAGGACCCGACGCTCATGGACGACGTCGTGAAGCGGCTGGCCGACGGCAAGACCGCCGAGCGCGCCGTGTTCGAGGCGTTCGCCGCGTTCCGCGACCTGCTGACGTCGATGGGCGGCTACATGGGCGAGCGCGCCGCCGACCTCGACGACGTGTCGCAGCGCGTGGTGGCGCACCTGCTGAAGGTGCCCGCGCCGGGCGTGCCCAATCCGGGCCATCCGTTCGTGCTCGTCGCCCGCGACCTCGCGCCGGCCGACACGGCGCTCCTCGACCTCACGCAGGTGCTCGGGCTCATCACGATCGACGGCGGCCCCACCTCGCACACCGCGATCCTCGCGCGTGAGAAGTCCATCGTGGCGGTGGTGGGCGCAGCGGATGCCGCGAGCCTCGCCGACGGCGACACCGTGATCGTCGACGCCGAGAACGACCTCGTCGTCTCCTCGCCCGCGCCCGACGCCGTCGCAGCGGCGAAGGAGCGCATCGCGGAGCGCGCTGCGCGTGCCGCCGCGCCGGTCACGCCGGGCGCACTCGCCGACGGCA
>NZ_SDPL01000210.1 GCF_004135055.1 Agromyces binzhouensis
CACGGCGGCCGCCCCAGACGTCGGCGATGGTGGGCACGTCGTACACCCCGCGGATGCGCGGGTGCCGGAGCGCGAACGCCGTGCGCCAGGCGGCGAGCAGCACGGTGACGCCGAGCACGCCGACCATGACCCACGCGGCGACGGCGCGGGCGCCCGTCCACTCGACGGCGAGGTAGGCCACGAGGATCACCGCGACGGCGATCGCGCCGGCAGCGGCGACCAGCGTCGAGCGCCACCCCGACTCGCCGATGCGCCAGAGGAACACGGGCGCCGCGATGCACGCGAGGAAGTAGGCGACGAGGTAGCCGGTCGCCGCACCGAGCAGGAGCCACTGCATGGTGGGCCAGATCTGCGCGCCGAGCAGCACCGACACGGTCGGCACGGCGGTGACGACGAGCACCGTGAGCCCGACGGCCGCGACGGGCGTGCCCGACCGGCGCCGGGTGCGGCCGAGCGCGCGCGGCAGCAGGCCCTCGCGCGAGAGCGCGAAGAGCACGCGCGTCATCGCGGTCGCCGAGGCGATGAGGCACGCGAAGAGCGAGATCGCGATCGAGAGCTCGAGCACGGCGCCGAGCCACGGCATCCCGAGGCCGGCGGTCAGCCCGTCGACGGGGAAGAAGCCGTCGCCGCCGCGGAGGTCGCCGGCCTCGCCTGCGGTGAGCTGCGCGTACCCGGTCAGCAGGTACAGGCCTGCCGAGACGAACACCGTCCACACGATCGCGCGGGGGATCGCCAGGAGCGGCCGCTTCGCCTCGCCGCCGAGGGTCGACGCGCTCTCGAAGCCGACGAGGGCGGTCATCGCGAGCGCGGTCGCCACGAGCAGTTCCGGGCCGTCGATGCCCGACGGATCGAACACCGCGAACGTCCGGTCCGCCATCATCGGGGCATCCGTCGCCCAGAGCACGGCGAGCAGCGCGAGCGTGAGCAGCGCGATCACGCCGACCGAGACGACCTCGGCGACCAGGGTGACGCGGGCGGAACGGCGGATGCCGCGCACGAGGATCCAGAGCGCGAGCGCGCCGAAGACCACCATGAGGGCCGCAGCCCAGACGCCCGATGCCGCGAGCCCGGGCGCCTCGACCCCCGACGCCACGAGCCCCGGTGCCGCGAAGTCGGCGAGCGAGAGCGTGGTGTAGACCGTGCCGGCGAGCGCGAACATCGCCACGAATCCGTAGCCGACCAGCTGCGCCACGCCGCCGATGAGCGCCGCCGTCGAGCCGAGGCCGCGCGCGATGTACGCCGAGACGCCGCCCGGCGCGGCCATGCGCCGGCTGAACTGCGTGATGGTGGATGCCACGAGCAGCGTCACGCCCGCGGCGACGATCATCGGCAGCAGCGACGCCGACCCGGTGACGGCGGCGATGATCGCGGGGATGGTCAGGGCCGCACCGGCGGGCGCGACCGCCGACACGGACTGCGCGAGCACCTCGATGCCGCCGACGCTGCGGCGAGCGAGGCCCGCGACGGGGGATTCGGCGTCGAGGCCCGGGACGGGTTCGGGGTTCGCGATCGCGCGTTCCAGGGCGGACATCGGTGGGCTCCTCGGGGGTGGTGCGGGCGGTGCCGTCGCGCTCACGCGCGGGCCCGGGTCACGCGAGCCTAGGCGGCATCCGTTTCCCGCCTGCGTTCCGGATGTTTCCGGACGATGACGCCCGAATGAGACGCGTCGGCGCGCGGCGTCTCACTTGCGGCGGCGGAAGCGTTACCGGCACCCGACATCGACGCAACACGCGTCGGCGAGGCTGTGCGGCATCCGCCCCACCCCCGCCCTCGTCGAAAGGGATCGACATGACCACCCAGAAGGACTCGGCCGCACCCGCCGAGACCCGGGCGCCGCGCACCCTCAGCGGCTCGCTCGGCGTCACCGCCATCGTCTTCATGGTCGTCGCCGCCGCGTCGCCGCTCACCGTGGTGGGCGGCTCCGTGCCGCTCGGCATCGCGTTCGGCAACGGCGTCGGCTTCCCGTCGCTGTTCGTCTTCGCGGGCGTCGTGATGCTGCTGTTCTCGGTCGGCTTCGTCGCCATGACCCGGCACGTGCCCAAGCCCGGCGCGTTCTTCACCTACGCCGGGTACGGCCTCGGCCGTCCGATGGGCCTCGCGACGGCCTACCTCGCCTGGCTCACCTACACGACCGTGCAGGTCGCCGTGCACGGCTACGTCGGCTACATCATCGGCGTGTCGATCGCCGGCCTCGGCGGTCCCGACCTGCCGTGGTGGGTGTGGACGCTCGCGGTCATCGCGATCGTCGGCGTGCTCGGCTACCGGCACATCGACCTGAGCTCGAAGGTGCTCGGCGTGCTGCTCGTACTCGAGGTCGGCATCGCGGTCGTCATGACGATCGCCGTCATGATCCAGGGCGGCGCCGAGGGCCTCTCGCTCGAGACCTTCGCGCCCTCGCAGATCGTCTCGGGTGCGCCCGGCGTCGGCCTCATGTTCGCCGTGGCCGCGTTCATCGGCTTCGAGGCCACGGCGATCTTCCGCGACGAGGCGCGCGACCCGAACCGCACGATCCCGAAGGCGACGTACATCGCCGTCATCGGCATCGCGCTGTTCTACACGTTCGTCAGCTGGGGCGTCGTCATGGCGTGGGGCCCCTCGGGCGCGGTCGAGGCCGCGACGAGCGACCCCGGCGGGCTCGTCATCGCCACGGCGCTGGCCTACCTCGGGCCGGCCGGCGAGATCGCGATCAACGTGCTCATCATCACGGGCATGTTCGCGTGCGTGCTCTCGTTCCACAACGTCGTCTCGCGCTACCAGCTCTCGATGAGCAACGCGGGCGTGCTGCCGGCGAGCCTCGGCAAGGTGCACCCCAAGCACCTCTCGCCTCACACCTCGTCGCTCGTGCAGACCGCCACGGCCGCCGTCGCGATCATCGCGTTCGCGCTGCTCGGCATGGATCCCGTCGCACAGGTCTTCACCTGGCTCGCCGGCATCGCGACGCTCGGCATCATCGTGCTCATGGCGATCACGAGCATCGCGATCATCGCCTACTTCGCCCGGACGAAGGCCGACACCCGCCCGTGGAACACGGTCGTCGCGCCGATCCTCGGCCTCATCGGCCTGGTGTTCTCGGCGATCGTGATCGTCGCGTACTTCCCGTTCATGGTCAGCGACACGGATGCCGCGGGCAACCCGGTGTTCGGCGCCGTGAGCTGGATCTGCCTCGCGATCATCGTCGCCCTGCCCGTCTTCGGCTACCTGCAGGCGCTCCACCTGCGCCGCACCAGCCCCGAGACCTACCAGCGCATCACCGAGGCCATCAGCGCCTGACCCACCCGAAGACCGCCGCGGGGCCCGTGCTCACACCCGGGCCCCGCGGCATCCGCCCCCGGCAATCGAAGGAGCACCACCCATGACCATCACCGACCTCACGCTCGGCGAGACCACGCCCGCCGCGGCGGGCGCGCCGCACCCGCTGAGCGACCTCACCGCCGCCGAGATCACGGCCGTGCGCGACCTGCTCGTGGCCGAGCTCGCGCTCGCGGCATCCGTGCGCTTCGCCTACGTCGGGCTCGACGAGCCGCACAAGCTCGAGGTGCTCGACTGGCAGGCCGGCGGCCCGCTGCCCGAGCGCCGGGCCCGCGTGATGCTGCTCGACCTCGCCGACGGGCGCTCGCTCGACGTGCTCGTGTCGCTGACCGATGGCGCGGTGCGCAGCACCGCCGTGCTCGACGGCTCCGAGGGGCAGCTGCCGATCCTCGTCGAGGAGTTCGAGATGGTCGGCGACATCGTCGCCGAGGATCCGCGCTGGCACGAGGCGCTCGCCAAGCGCGGCGTCACGCACGACCAGGTCGTGTGCGTGCCGCTCTCGGCCGGCCACTACGGCTACGAGGAGGAGGAGGGCACGCGGATGCTGCGCGTGTTCGCCTTCCGCCAGGACGGCCCGCAGGACCACCCGTGGGCGCACCCGGTCGACGGCCTCGCTGCGTACATCGACGTCGTCGCGCGGAAGATCACCCGCCTCATCGACGACTCGCTCCTCGCCGTGCCCGAGGAGCACGGCAACTTCGACGACCCGGAACTGCAGGGGCCGCCGCTGACGTCGCTCAAGCCGCTCGTCATCACGCAGCCCGCCGGACCGAGCTTCGAGGTCGACGGCGACGAGGTGTCGTGGGCGAACTGGCGTTTCCAGATCGGCTTCGACCCGCGCGAGGGGCTCATCCTGCGTCGCCTGCGCATCGTCGACGGCGAGGAGGAGCGCCCGGTGATCTACCGCGCGAGCGTCTCCGAGATGCTCGTGCCGTACGGCGACCCGTCGGCGTCGCGGTTCTGGCAGAACTACTTCGACACGGGCGAGTACCTGTTCGGCCGCTTCACGAACTCGCTGAAGCTCGGCTGCGACTGCCTCGGCGAGATCAAGTACTTCGACGCGACGTTCGCCGACGAGCTCGGGCAGCCGACCACGATCGAGAACGGCATCTGCATGCACGAGGAGGACTACGGCACGCTGTGGAAGCACAGCGACATGTTCACGGGGTCCGACGAGGTGCGCCGCGCCCGCCGTCTCGTCATCAGCTTCTTCACGACGGTCGGCAACTACGACTACGGCTTCTACTGGTACCTCTACCTCGACGGCACGATCGAGTGCGAGGCGAAGCTCACCGGCATCCTCTTCTCGTCGGCCTACCCCGAGGAGGGCTACCCGTACGCGACCCAGGTGGCGCCCGGGCTCGGTGCGCCGAACCACCAGCACCTGTTCAACTTCCGCCTCGACATGATGGTCGACGGCCTCGCGAACGCGGTCGACGAGGTCGACGCCGTGCGGGTCCCGGTCGGACCGGGCAACGAGGCGGGGAACGGCTTCACGTTCTCGCGCACGCGCCTGGCGACCGAGGCGGATGCCGCCCGGGAAGCGGATGCCTCGGTGGGCCGCGCCTGGCACATCGTGAACACCGAGCGCACCAACCGGTTGGGCCAGCCGACCGGGTACGTGCTGCACCCGTCGCAGTCGCCGACCCTGCTCGCCGACCCGTCGTCGTCGATCGCCGCCCGCGCCGAGTTCGCGACGAAGCACCTCTTCGTCACGCAGTACGACCCGGCCGAGCGCTACGCCGCGGGCGACTTCGTGCACCAGAACCCGGGCGGCGACGGCCTCACGAAGTACCGGGCGGGCGACCGCTCGGTCGACGGCGAGGACATCGTGCTGTGGCACACGTTCGGACCGACGCACTTCCCGCGCCCGGAGGACTGGCCGGTCATGCCGGTCGACCACGCGAAGTTCACGTTGAAGCCGTACGGCTTCTTCGACCGCAACCCCGTGCTGAACGTGCCGGCGACCACCGCCCACGGCACCGGCTCGCATGCGACGGGCTCGGCGCACGAGCTCGGGGCCGGCGGCTCGGCGCACGGCCACGCCGGCT
>NZ_SDPL01000211.1 GCF_004135055.1 Agromyces binzhouensis
ACCGCCGTCATCGCTCGGCGCCGAGTTCGAGGCCGTCGGCGCGGGTGCCGCGGGAGCCGCGACGGGCGCTTCCGCCGGTGCAGGCGCGCCGGCGGCGGTCGACATGCCGTCGGCGGCATCCGTCTGGATCACCAGGATCGGCGTCCCGACGTCGACCGTGCGCCCCTCCTCGACGAGCAGCTCCGTGACGGTGCCCTCGAAGGCGCTCGGAAGCTCGACGAGCGACTTCGCCGTCTCGATCTCGACGAATACCTGGTCGAGCGAGATGCGCTCGCCGGGCGCGACGCGCCACTGCACGATCTCGGCCTCGGTCAGGCCTTCGCCCACGTCGGGAAGCGGGAATCGGATCTCGCTCATCGTGCTCCTCAGGTTCGAAGGTGCGGGGTCGGCGTGCGACCCCCGGGTCAGTAGGACAGCGACCGGTCGACGGCCTCGAGCACCCGGTCGGCGCTCGGCAGGTACTCGGTCTCGAGTGCGGCCGGCGGGAACGGGGTGTCGAAGCTCGAGACCCTCAGCACCGGCGCCTCGAGGGAGTAGAACGCCCGCTCGGCGACCGTCGCGGCGATCTCCGACCCGACGCTCACGAAGCCGTAGGCCTCCTGCGCGACGATGAGGCGTCCGGTGCGCTGCACCGAGTCGACGATCGGTCCGAAGTCGATGGGGGAGATGGAGCGCAGGTCCACGACCTCGAGGCTCCGGCCCTCCTCGGCGGCGATGTCCGCCGCCTGCAGCAGCGTCGCGATCATCGCGCCGTGACCGACCACGGTGACGTCGTCGCCTCGACGGACGACCCGGCTCGCGTGCAGCGGCAGCCCGGCGTGGTCGTGGTCGACGGGCCCCTTCGGCCAGTAGCGGCTCTTGGGCTCGAAGAAGAGCACGGGGTCGTTCGAGGCGATCGCCTCCTGGATCATCCAGTACGCGTCGTGCGGCGACGACGGACTCACCACGCGAAGACCCGGCGTGTGCGCGAAGTACGCCTCCGGGCTCTCCTGGTGGTGCTCGATGGAACCGATGTGCCCGCCGTAGGGCACGCGGATGACCACCGGCATCGGCATTCCGCCGTCGTGGCGGAGGTTCATGCGCGCCAGCTGGGTGGTGATCTGGTCGAACGCGGGGAAGATGAACCCGTCGAACTGGATCTCGAGCACAGGACGGTACCCGCGCATCGCCATGCCGATCGCGGTGCCCACGATGCCCGACTCGGCGAGCGGGCTGTCGAGCACCCGGCGTTCGCCGAACTCGGCCACGAGGCCCTCGGTCACTCGGAACACGCCGCCGAGCGGCCCGATGTCCTCACCCATGAGCAGGACCTTCGGGTCGTTGCGCATCGCCTCGCGGAGCCCGGCGTTGATGGCCTTCGCCATCGACAGCGTGTGCACGCCACGGAGTTCGGGCGCCGCGGCCGACGCGTCGGCGATCGTCTCGACCGTCATGCCTGGTCTCCTTCGAACGAGTTCTCGTACTCCTCGAGCCACGCGGCCTGCGCCTCGACCAGCGGGTGGGACTCGGCGTACACGTGGGCGAAGATGTCGCTGCGCGGGGGAGCGGTGACGTCGAGCGCGCGCGTCCTGACGCCAGCCGCGACGTCCGCGGCCTCCTCGTCGACGCGGTCGAAGTACTCGGCCGATGCTCCGCGGCCCTCGAGCCACGTGCGGAAGCGCACGATCGGATCGCGTGCGGTCCAGTACGCGACCTCGTCGTCCGTCCGGTACTTGGTGGGGTCGTCGGCGGTGGTGTGCGCGCCCATGCGATAGGTCACCGCCTCGATGAACGACGGTCCCTCGCCGGCGCGGGCCTCCTCGAGCGCCCGCCGGGTCACGGCGTAGCTCGCGAGCACGTCGTTGCCGTCGACCCGGATGCCCGGCATGCCGAAGCCGCCGCCGCGCAGCGACAGCGGGCTGCGCGACTGACGCGAGACCGGGACCGAGATCGCCCACTGGTTGTTCTGCACGAAGAACACCTGGGGGGTGTTGTAGCTCGAGGCGAACACGAGCGCCTCGTTCGCGTCGCCCTGAGACGTCGAGCCGTCGCCGTAGTAGACGAGCACCGCGGCATCCGCCTCGGGGTCGCCGGTCGCGGTCGCGCCGTCGAACTGCAGGCCCATCGCGTAGCCGGTCGCGTGCAGCGTCTGCGAGGCCAGCACGAGCGTGTACAGGTGGAAGTTGCCGTTCTCCTCGGGCGTCCAGCCGCCCAGGGTGGCGCCGCGGAAGAGCTTCAGGATGGCGACCGGGTCGAGACCGCGGATCATGCCGACGATGTGCTCGCGGTACGACGGGAAGATGTGGTCCTGCGGGCGCGCGGCGCGCGCGGAGCCGACCTGGGCGGCCTCCTGGCCGTGGCTCGGGACCCAGAGCGCGAGCTGGCCCTGGCGCTGGAGGTTCGCGCCGGTGACGTCGACCCGTCGCGAGATCACCATGTCGCGGTAGAACTGCTCGAGCGCGGCATCGGGCAGCGCCTCGACCAGCGGCAGGTACTCCTCCGCCTCGGGCGTCGGACGAAGGTCGCCCTCGGGCGTCAGGAGCTGGACCGTCGGAGCGGTGAAGTCGCGTGAGGGGGCTGCCACCGTTCCACGGTACCCGCTCGATGTGGGCCCCTTCTTGTGGAGGTCAGACAAGCTCCCCGAGAAGCCTTAGGAGTACGTCCACAGACTCGTGCTCGCCGACCGACACCCGGATGCCATCGCCGGGGAACGCTCGCGCGACGATCCCGCCGTCGAAGAGCGCCTCCGCGACCTCCATCGTGCGATCACCGGTCGGCAGCCAAACGAAGTTGCCCTGCGCCACCGGGATGTCCCATCCCTGCTCGATGAGCGCGTCGCGCACGGCTTCGCGGCGCTCGGCGAGCATGTCGACGCGACGGAGGAGCTCCTCCTCGTTGGCCGGCTCGAGCGCCGCGAGCGCACCCGCGGTGGCGACGGCGGTCACGCCGAGGGGGATCGCCGTCGCACGTGCGGCGTCGAGGATCGGGACCGGTCCGATGGCGTAGCCGACGCGCACGCCGGCGAGGCCGTACGCCTTCGAGAAGGTCCGGAGCACGACGAGGTTCGGGTACCGGCCGATGAGCGCACTGCCGTCGACGGATGCCGGGTCGCGCACGAACTCCGCGTACGCCTCGTCGAGCAGCACGAGCCGGTCCGCCGGCACGCGCGCCATGAACCGCTCGAACTCGTCGGCGGTGACGGGGACACCGGTCGGGTTGTTGGGGGAGCACACGATCACGACGCACGTGCGGTCGGTCACCGCAGCCGCCATCGCGTCCAGGTCGTGGCCGTGGTCGGGCCGGTTCGGGACCTGCACGCTCGTCGCGCCGGCGACCGTGACGAGCCCGGGGTACGCCTCGAACGAACGCCACGAGTAGACGACCTCGTCACCCGGGCCGGCCGCCGCGAGCACGAACTGCGCGATCAGCGACACCGATCCGGCGCCGATGAGCACCTCGTCGACGCTCACGCCGAACCGTTCGGCCAGCCGTTCGCGGAGCAGGAGCGCGGTGGCGTCCGGATACCGGTGGACCTCCGAGGCGGCCGTGGAGATGGCCGCCTCGACGGCCGGGACGGGCGGCCAGGGGTTCTCGTTGCTCGACAGCTTGAAGCCGTCCGCCGGGGCCGGCCGGCCCTGGCGATACGGCGGAAGCGCGGCGATCTCCGGGCGCAGGCGCACCTGCGGGGGCGTGGGCTCCGATGCGGTCACGGCATCCACCGTACCCCTTCGCTCGCGGGCCACCCGCTGCCATAGTTGGGGGATGCGCTTCCTCCTGAAGGTCATCGTCGTCGCGTTCGCACTCTGGCTCACGACCCTCATCGTCTCCGGCGTGAGCGTCGTGCCATACGAGGACTCGGAATTCGCGACCGTGCTCACGTACCTGCTCATCGCCGCGATCTTCGGCATCGTCAACGCGACGATCGGCACGTTCGTGCGCATCGTCGGGTTCCCGCTCTACGTGCTGACGCTCGGGCTCATCTCGTTCATCGTCAACGGGCTGCTCCTGCTGCTCGTCGACTGGATCAGCAGCCTGATGGGCTTCGGACTCGTGGTCGACGGATTCTGGTGGGGCGTGCTCGGTGCGCTGGTTCTCGGCCTCATCAGCTGGCTGATCGGACTGATCGTCCGGCCGACCGACTGAGTTCGCCGGCCGGACTCGCCCGCCGGACGGGCGGGCCCCTCCCTGCTCCGGTCACTCCGGCACCCGCTCGCTCCGCCAGTACGAGACGGCGGCGGGGGCGGTCCCCTCGGTGAAGTCCGTCAGCAGGTCGCGGAACTCCGCGAGCCTCGGGTCGTCGTCGCGATCGATCAGGCGGGCCGTCTCGCGGTACCGCACCATCGCGTGCGCGGGCACCGCATCGCCCGGCGCGGCGACGAGCGTGCCGAGGCTTCGCCCCACCTCGATGCGACCGCCGGCCGCGACGCCCGATCCCGCCGTGGCCGGCACGAGGTCCTCGCGGTGCGTCACCGACAGCAGCGGCGTGTCACCGGTCGCCACCTGGGCGACGGGTCCGCCGAAGCTGACCGCGGCCACGACCCCGAGGTCGGGATCGGCGGCCGCGTTCGCCGCGACCATGCCGCCGGCGGAGTGGCCGACCACGATCACGGGGTCGCCGGCCCGCACCCCGGCCTCGGCCATCGCTGAACGGAGCGTCCGCTCGGACGCCGCCGCCTCCGACGGCAGGCTGATGAGGTCGTGCACGACGGATGCCCCGGCGATCCCGTGCAGGTTCGCGGTCATGTCGTACGGCTCCGTGGCGGGCGTCATCGCGAAGTCGGCGGTGCCCGCCGAGTACACGATCCACCGCGGTCCGCCTGTGGAGTCGTAGCGCTCGATCCGGACCTGCGGCCCGCCCGCCGCGGAGGGCGGGATCCGATCGGCGAGGTCGGCGATGCCGCGCACCGGAGCGGGCACTCCGCTCGCGTCGGTCCGTGGTCCAGGCACGGACCGCGGCTCGGTGACCGCCGTCTCCCGGAGGCTGCGCGACCCCGTCATGAGGCCCACGACACCCGCCGCGGCCAGGACGATCCCTGCGTTCTCAGGGGCGTCGAGGCCGGAACCGGCGGCGAACAGCCCCTGCGCGCGGAAGACCCCTGCCAGGAACTCGTCCGCCTGGTCGGCGGCGGAGCGGACGAGCTCGACGAACGCCGGGTCGGAGAGGATCGGCAGGCCGTGTTCCGCGAGGACGGCCTGGACGGCCTCCTCGGAGCGGTCCGGATCCGAGATGTGGGCGAGGATGCTGCCCACCGCGACCGGACCCAGCGCGATCGCGGCGGCGGAGGCCGCGGGGAGCACCATGCCCGACGCGGCGACCCCGAGCAGCCCGGCGGCGACCCGGCGTCCGGCCTCGGCGA
>NZ_SDPL01000212.1 GCF_004135055.1 Agromyces binzhouensis
CGGCGAGCGCGACCGCCCCGACCGCCGCGGTCTCGAAGCCGGCCCCGGCGCCGACGGGCGGCGGGGGCGACGCCACTGCCGAGAACGCCTCGCGGCTCGTCATCACCTCGGGGGCGAAGTCGGGCGCCGAGTTCCCGCTCGGCCGAGACGAGATCACGATCGGCCGCTCGAGCGACTCCGCGATCATCATCCGCGACGACTACACCTCGACGCACCACGCCCGCCTGATGCTGTGGAACGGCCGCTGGATGATCCAGGACCTCGACTCCACCAACGGCACGTTCCTCAACGGCTCCCGAGTCACCGTGCCCACGCCCATCCCGCTCGGAGCCACCGTCAAGGTCGGAGCGACGACATTCGAGCTGCGGCGGTAGCCGATGGCCAGCGTCAAGGCGAGCGCGGCGGTCTCGCACGTCGGTCGGGTCCGCGCGAGCAACCAGGACTCCGGCTACGCCGGCCGCCGGCTCTTCCTCGTCGCCGACGGCATGGGCGGGCACGCCGGCGGTGACGTCGCGAGCGCCATCGCGACCCGCCGCATCGCCGACGCCGACGCCGACTACGACTCGACGGCCGACGCCGCGGCGGCGCTCGAGTCGGCCCTCCTCTCGGCGAACCGGAACCTCGAGGAGACGGTCGCCGAGCACTCGGAGCTCACCGGCATGGGCACCACCACGAGTGCGATGCTCGTCCAGCGCGACCGCGTCGTCATCGCGCACATCGGGGATTCGCGCGTCTACCTCTTCCGTTCGGGCGAACTCAGCCAGGTCTCGACCGACCACACGTTCGTCCAGCGACTCGTCGATGCGGGACGCATCACGGCCGAGGAGGCCATGGTGCACCCGCGGCGGTCGGTGCTCATGCGCGTCCTGGGCGACGTCGAGGCATCCCCCGAGATCGACACGATGGTCATCGACACCCACCCGGGCGACCGGTGGATGCTGTGCTCCGACGGCCTCTCGGGCGTCGTCTCGTTCGACGACATCCACGAGATGCTCGCGGCGGATGCCGGTGCGAAGCAGGTCGCGGACCGGCTCGTCAAGGCCTCGCTCGACGGCGGCGCCCCCGACAACGTCACGGTGGTCGTCGTCGACATCGGCGACCCGCCCGCGCCCGACACGCCGCCGCTGATCGTCGGGTCGGCGGCCGCTCCGCTCGCGTTCGGCACGGCACCCGAGCCGGCACGACGACCGGGCATCCGCCTCACGCCCTTCCGTCCGCACCCCGTGCAGGAGACGCACTTCGAGCCCGACTCGGAGGAGTTCTACGACGAGCTGATCGAGGAGGACGAGCGCCGACGACGCCGACGGCGCATCATGTGGGGCTTCTGGATCGCGTTGCTCATCGGCGCGATCGTCACCGTGACCGCCCTCGGCTACCAGTGGACGCAGACCCGGTACTACGTCGGCGAGTACAACGGCCGCGTCGCGATCTACCAGGGCATCCAGCAGGACCTCGGTCCGATCTCGCTGCACCGCCTCCACTCCGAGACGACGGTCGACATCGCCGACCTGAAGGCCTACGACCAGCAGCGCGTCGAGCAGACGATCACGGCGGGCACCCTCGAGGAGGCCGCGCGCATCGTGGATCGATTGGAGGAGTCCGTTGACTGACCGAGGCGCGGCCCGCGCACCCGAGCGCGCCCCCGCGACGGGGAGCGTGCGTCGCATCCGCATGCCGCAGAAGCTGCGGAACCTCGAGCTCGGACTGCTCATCGTCGCCTGCGTGATCAACGCCGGCGCCATCGTGCTGGTGCAGCTCGGCGCGCTCGGGCGGATCGACACCCAGCTCGTCCTGCTCGGCGCGGGCCTGTCCGTACTGGTGTTCGGGCTGCACATCGCCATGCGCTTCGTCGCACGCGACGCCGACCCGTTCCTCCTCCCCGTGGCGACGGTGCTGAACGGGCTCGGCATCGCGATGATCTACCGCATCGACATCGCCTACGGCGACGCCGGGTGGGACAGCGCAGCGGTGCGCCAGATCGTGTGGAGCGTGATCGCGATCGTCGCGGCGCTCGCCACGATCCTGCTGATCCGCAACCACCGCACCCTGTTCCGCTACACGTACCTCTCGGGACTCATCGCGATCGTCCTCCTGCTGCTGCCGCTGGTACCCGGGCTCGGGCAGACCCGTGGCGGTGCGCGGGTCTGGGTCGGCATCGGCGACTTCGTCACGTTCCAGCCCGGTGAGATCGCGAAGATCGCCCTCGCGGTGTTCTTCGCCGGCTACCTGGTCCGCAACCGCGACTCCCTGTCGATGGTGGGTCGCACCTTCCTCGGCATGCGGTTCCCGCGCGGACGCGACCTCGGACCGCTGCTCGTGGTCTGGGCGCTGTCGATGGCGGTCATCGTCTTCCAGCGCGACCTCGGCACCGCCCTGCTCTACTTCGGCCTGTTCCTCGTCATGCTGTACGTCGCCACCAGCCGGCTCTCCTGGGTCGTCCTCGGCCTCAGCCTGTTCCTCGCTGGCGCCATCATCGCCAGCCAGACGCTCGACTACGTCAACGGACGCTTCCAGAACTGGCTCAACGCGTTCGACCCCGCCGTGTACGACGCGCAGGGCGGATCGTTCCAGCTCGTCCAGGGCCTGTTCGGCCTCGCGAACGGCGGACTCATCGGGACGGGCCTGGGTCAGGGCCGCCCCGACCTCACGCCCGTGCCGCAGTCCGACTACATCATCGCGAGCCTCGGCGAGGAGCTCGGCCTCGCCGGTCTCTTCGCGATCCTCGCCCTGTACGTGCTCTTCGTCGCCCGGGGCTTCCGCATCGGCTTCGCGGGACAGGACGACTTCGGCAAGCTCCTCGGCGTCGGCCTCTCGTTCGTCGTCGCGCTCCAGGTCTTCATCGTCGTCGGCGGCGTCACGCGCGTCATCCCCCTCACCGGCCTCACGACGCCCTTCCTCGCGGCCGGCGGTTCCTCGCTCGTCGCGAACTGGATCATCGTCGCGCTGCTGCTGCGGCTCTCCGATACGGTCCGCAACCACCCGAGGCTGGTGATCGACGGATGAACCGCGAGCTCAAGCGGGTGACGATCGTCTCCCTCCTCATGTTCCTCACGCTCTTCGTCGCGTCGACGGTGATCCAGTACGTGCAGGCCGACAACCTCGCCGCCGATCCGCGGAACGCGCGGACGCTGTACCAGAGCTACTCCGTCGAGCGCGGGCCGATCCTCGTCGGCGGCGATCCGATCGCGTTCTCCGAGCCGTCCGACGACGACTACAAGTTCCAGCGGATCTATGCGAACGGGCCGCTCTACGCGCCCGTCACCGGGTTCATCCCGGTGAACGGCGAGGCGACGGGGCTCGAGGGCTCGCTGAACGCGGAACTCAGCGGCACGTCCGAGTCGCAGTTCTTCGACTCGCTGAACCGGCTCATCTCGGGCCAGGACCCGATGGGCGCCTCGGTCGAGGTGACGATCGACCCGGTCGCCCAGCAGGCCGCGTGGGACGCGCTCGGCGACTACACGGGCGCGATCATCGTGACCCAGCCGAGCAGCGGCCGGATCATCGCGATGGTCACCAAGCCCACCTACGACCCCAACAGCCTCGCCGTGCACAACGGCGACGAGGTCGAGCAGACCTACCAGAACCTCGTCGAGGACCCGGGCGACCCGCTCTTCAACCGCGCGACCGGCGGCGACATGAACCCGCCCGGATCGGTGTTCAAGCTGGTCATGACCGCTGCGGCGCTCGAGTCCGGCCAGTACACGCCGGACAGCACGTTCCCGAACCCCGCCGAGTTCACCCTCCCCGAGACGAGCTCGGTCGTGCGCAACTCGAGCGGCGGCACGTGCGGCAGCGGGTCGGAGGTCACGTTGGCGACCGCCCTGCGGCTGTCGTGCAACATCCCGTTCGCCGAACTCGCGCTGGAACTCGGCGACGACGCGATCCGCGCGCAGGCAGAGAAGTTCGGCTTCAACTCGAACTTCACGATCCCGAATCCCACCGAGACGAGCACGTACCCGGCGAACCCCGACGCGCCGCAGACCGCGCTGAGCGGCTTCGGCCAGGGCGACGTCCGTGCCACGCCGATGCAGATGGCGATGGTCTCCGCCGCGATCGCCAACGGCGGGATCGTGATGGACCCCGACCTCGTCGAGTCGATCACGGCGCCCGACTTCCGCCCGATCGAGGAGTTCGACGCGACGCAGTTCGGCCGTGCGATCAGCGAGTCGACGGCCCGGACCATGACCGAGATGATGGTCAACGGCGTCGAGAACGGCGCCGCGAGTAATGCAAGAATAGACGGCGTCAGCGTGGCCGGTAAGACGGGTACAGCGGAGAACGGCGAGGACGATCCCTACACCTTGTGGTTCACAGGTTTTGCCCCCGCCGACGACCCTCAGTATGCGATCACGGTGCTCGTGGAAGACGGCGGAGGGCTTGGTCAGGAGGGGTTCGGCAATCTGATTGCCGCGCCATTGGCGAAACAGGTACTAGAGGCGGTGCTGAACAAATGAGACCGAGTGCTGGGCTCACCTTCGGAGGACGGTACGAGCTGCAGTCCCGGATCGCCATCGGCGGCATGGGCGAGGTGTGGCAGGCCACCGACCTCGTCATCGGCCGTCAGGTCGCGCTGAAGATCCTCAAGGACGAATACCTCGGCGACCCGGGCTTCCTCGAGCGCTTCCGCGCCGAGGCACGTCACGCCGCGCTCGTGAACCACGAGGGCATCGCGAACGTCTTCGACTACGGCGAGGAGGACGGCAGCGCCTACCTCGTGATGGAGCTCGTGCCCGGCGAGGCGCTCTCCACGATCCTCGAGCGCGAGCACGTGCTCTCGACCGACAAGGTCCTCGACATCGTCGCCCAGACCGCGGCGGCCCTGCAGGCCGCGCACGCGGCCGGCCTCGTGCACCGCGACATCAAGCCCGGCAACCTCCTCATCACGCCCGACGGCCGCGTGAAGATCACCGACTTCGGAATCGCGCGCATCGCCGACCAGGTCCCGCTCACCGCGACCGGCCAGGTCATGGGCACCGTGCAGTACCTCTCGCCCGAGCAGGCGTCCGGACACCCGGCATCGCCCACGACCGACATCTACTCGCTCGGCATCGTCGCGTACGAGTGCCTCGCAGGTCGCCGTCCGTTCACGGGCGAGTCGCAGGTCGCGATCGCGATGGCGCAGATCAACGAGACCCCGCCCGACCTGCCCGTCACGGTCTCCGAGCCGGTGCGGAACCTCGTCTACTCCTGCATCGCGAAGAACCCGGCCGATCGTCCGCAGACGGCGGCGCACCTCGCGCGCGCGGCCACAGCCCTGCGCCGGGGCGACGTCCAGGCGGCGGCCGCGGCCGTGCCG
>NZ_SDPL01000213.1 GCF_004135055.1 Agromyces binzhouensis
CGAGGTCACGTCAGGGCGGTGAACCGCTCCGCGACGTGGGACCCGGCGCGGCGTTGCGGCCGGTCGGCCGTGCTGCGGCCGCCGACGTAGAGCCAGCCGAGCAGGTGCTCGCCGTCGGCGAGGCCGTGCATCCGCGCCACCGCCGGGTGGCGGGTGAAGGGCCCCGTGCGCCACATCACGCCCCAGCCGGCGTCGTCGAGCAGCAGGGCCAGCGCGTGACCGACGCCGGCCGCGGACACCTCCTGCTCCCACGCGGGCACCTTCGGGTGCGGTCGTGTCACCGCGACCAGTGCGAGCAGCAGGGGAGCGCGCATGGGCTTGGCCGCGAGCTTCGCCGCGGCGGCGCCGTCGAACCCGGATGCCTCGACGAGCGCCTCGCCGAGACGGGCCCGCGCGTCGCCGCGCAGCGCGATCACGCGCCACGGCGCGAGGGCGGCGTGATCGGCGACGGTCGACGCGGCCTCGAGCAGCGAGACCAGCTCGGCGTCGTCCGGCGCGTCATCCGTCACCTTCGGCCAGGAGCGACGTGCGAGGACGGCGTCGCGGGCGGCTCCCACGCTCAGGACTCGGGCGTGAACTCGAGCGCGATCGAGTTCATGCAGTAGCGGTCGCCGGTCGGGGTGCCGAAGCCGTCGGGGAAGACGTGGCCGAGGTGCGAGCCGCAGTTCGCGCAGCGCACCTCGGTGCGCAGCATGCCGAGCGACGTGTCCTCGATGAGCTCGACCGCCTCGGGCCGCACCGACTCGTAGAAGCTCGGCCAGCCGCAGCCGGAGTCGAACTTCGTGCCCGACTTGAAGAGCTCGCTGCTGCACGCGGCGCACGCGTAGATCCCGGCGCGCTCCTCGTCGAGGAGCTCGCCCGTCCACGGGCGCTCGGTCGCGGCCTCGCGGAGCACGGCGTACTGCTCGTCGTCGAGCTGCGCGCGCCACTCGTCGTCGGACTTGTCCACCTGGTACGTCATGCAGTCTCCTCGGGGTCGGCGGGGGCGTCTTCCATCGTCGCAGCTTTGCGGGACGTCGAGTGCAACGTGTCCCGGTGCGACGGTGTTCCCGGTGCCGACGAGGACGAGCTCGGGGCCCGCATTCGGGCCGCGCCGACGCGCGGGGGAGGCTCCCGGCATCCGCTCCCTAGGATGTGGTCGACGGCGGATGCGGGGAGCGAGGTGCGATGGACGCGGACGGGCTCGACGAGGTGGATCGCGCCATCCTCGCCTTCGAATCACGGCCGTGGCGCGACCCCGCCCGGAAGGTCGACGCCATCCGCGACGAGCTCGGACTCTCCGCCGCCCGGTACTATCGCCTCCTCGGCGCGCTCGTCGACTCGCCGGCCGCCCTGCGGTTCGATCCGATGCTCATCGGTCGCCTGCAGCGGCAGCGAGACGCGCGTGCGCAGTCGCGTGCGCGCCGAACCATCCCGACCGCCCGGCCGCTCGCCTGAGCGCCCCGACCGACTGGACGACAGGTGCAGAAGTTCCCACGCGATCGGTTCGATTCGATCCCGCACGGCATGGACCGGGTCGGCGCCCACCGGGCTCCGGCGCGTCGCGGCCGCCGCTGGGTGACCTTCGCGTGGGCGGCGCTCGCGACCGTCGTGCTCGCGGGGGCCGGCATCGCCGCCGTCGCGGCCTACAACCAGCGGCTCGACTTCGACGACACCGCGCTGCCGACGGCGCCGGCCTCGGACGTCCCGACCGCGGAGCCCACCCTCGCGCCCGACGTGACCGTCGCGGTCCTCAACGGCACGACGACCGGCGGTCTCGCCGCTCGGGCGGGCGAGGTGCTCACCTCCGCGGGCCTTCCCGTCGGCATCACCTCGAACGCCGACCGCTCCGACATCGAGCAGACCGTCGTGTACTACGCGTCCGCCGATCTCGAGGGCGCCGCCCGAGGCGTCGCGCAGCAGCTCCCCGAGGCCGAGGTGCGGCTGTCCGAGGAGTTCGGCGACCAGGGCATGCAGCTCGTGGTCGTCCTGGGTGCGGACTACGCGGATGCCGTCGCCGAGTGACCACGCGGCGAATCGTTGCCATTCTGCGACCATTCGCGGCGCCGGAACTCTTGTGCGGGGCCGCCGCGCCGTGAGTATCTAGAAACGGCCGCTCGAACACCCGTGTGAGCACCCGACGCCGGTCCCCGTCGTCGACGTCGGCACGACGACGGCCCGGTACAGCCGACGGCACGTGCTGACTTCGATACACGGCAACATGGGAGCAACGCATGGCGAACGGAACCGTGAAGTGGTTCAACGCTGAAAAGGGATACGGATTCATCACCGTCGACGGTGGGGGCCAGGACGTCTTCGTCCACTACTCCGCCATCGACATGGCCGGCTACAAGGTCCTCGAAGAGGGTCAGCAGGTGACCTTCGAGGTGGGCTCCGGCTCGAAGGGCCCGCAGGCCGAGGCGGTCCGCCCCGCCTGAGTTCGATTCTTCGGAAGCGCCGCCGGATGCCCCCGGCGGCGCTTTCGCATGTCCGCGGGTCGCGAACCGACGTCGTCCTCGCTTGCACTCGGCGCATGCGAGTGCCAGAATCGGTTTAGCACTCGCTCGTTTCGAGTGCTAACCCACGGTTCTTAGACGTCCGGGAAGGGACGAGAGACACACATGGCAAAGATCATTGCTTTCGATGAGGAGGCCCGCCGCGGCCTCGAGCGTGGCCTCAACACGCTCGCCGACGCGGTCAAGGTGACCCTCGGCCCGCGCGGCCGCAACGTCGTGCTCGAGAAGAAGTGGGGCGCCCCCACGATCACGAACGACGGCGTGTCGATCGCGAAGGAGATCGAGCTCGACGACCCGTACGAGAAGATCGGCGCGGAGCTCGTCAAGGAGGTCGCGAAGAAGACCGACGACGTCGCCGGTGACGGCACCACGACCTCGGTCGTGCTCGCCCAGGCGCTCGTGCGCGAGGGTCTCCGCAACGTCGCCGCCGGCGCCGACCCGATCAGCCTCAAGAAGGGCATCGAGAAGGCCGTCGCCGCCGTCTCCGAGGAGCTCCTCTCCGCCGCGAAGGAGGTCGAGACCAAGGAGGAGATCGCCGCGACCGCGTCCATCTCGGCCGCCGACCCGCAGATCGGCGAGATCATCGCCGAGGCGATCGACAAGGTCGGCAAGGAGGGCGTCGTCACGGTCGAGGAGTCGAACACCTTCGGCACCGAGCTCGAGCTGACCGAGGGCATGCGCTTCGACAAGGGCTACCTGTCGGCGTACTTCGTCACCGACCCGGAGCGCCAGGAGGCGGTCTTCGAGGACCCGTACATCCTCATCGCCAACCAGAAGATCTCGAACATCAAGGACCTGCTCCCGATCGTCGACAAGGTGATCCAGTCGGGCAAGCAGCTCCTGATCATCGCCGAGGACGTCGACGGCGAGGCCCTGGCCACGCTCGTCGTGAACAAGATCCGCGGCATCTTCAAGTCGGTCGCCGTCAAGGCGCCGGGCTTCGGCGACCGCCGCAAGGCCCAGCTCCAGGACATCGCGATCCTCACCGGCGGCCAGGTCATCTCCGAGGAGGTCGGCCTCAAGCTCGAGAACGCCACCCTCGACCTGCTCGGCCAGGCGCGCAAGGTCGTCATCACCAAGGACGAGACCACCATCGTCGAGGGCGCGGGCGACCCCGACCAGATCGCGGGCCGCGTCGCCCAGATCCGCTCGGAGATCGAGAACACCGACTCGGACTACGACCGCGAGAAGCTCCAGGAGCGCCTCGCCAAGCTCGCCGGCGGCGTCGCCGTCATCAAGGCGGGCGCGGCCACCGAGGTCGAGCTCAAGGAGCGCAAGCACCGCATCGAGGACGCCGTCCGCAACGCGAAGGCCGCCGTCGAGGAGGGCATCGTCGCCGGTGGCGGCGTCGCGCTCATCCAGGCCGGCAAGGTCGCCTTCGCCAAGCTCGAGCTCTCGGGCGACGAGGCGACCGGCGCGAACATCGTCAAGGTCGCGATCGAGGCTCCGCTCAAGCAGATCGCCCTCAACGCGGGCCTCGAGCCGGGCGTCGTCGCGAACAAGGTCTCGGAGCTCCCCGCGGGCCACGGCCTGAACGCCGCGACCGGCGAGTACGGCGACCTCCTCGCGCAGGGCATCATCGACCCCGCCAAGGTGACCCGCTCGGCGCTGCAGAACGCCGCGTCGATCGCCGGCCTCTTCCTCACCACCGAGGCCGTCGTCGCCGACAAGCCGGAGAAGTCTGCGCCGGTTCCCGCCGACCCGACGGGCGGCATGGACTTCTAGTCCGTCGCGGACCCTCGGTCCGCACCGCGGCGGCAGCCGCACCAACGCGCGAAGGGCGCCTCCCCAGGGAGGCGCCCTTCGTCGTGCGGTGGCGGCCGGAGGGCGCGTCCGGCCGCCGCGTTCAGCGCAGGAAGAGACGGGCGTTCGCCTGCTCGGCATCGGCGTAGTGCATCGCGGCCGCGCCGAGCGCCTGGTTCAGTCCGGCGAGGCTGTGCTCGACGTGCTGCTGCGTCGACCGCCAGTCGGCGACGGCGGCCTGGAACGCGACCGACGCCTGGCCCGACCACGAGGCCTGCAGCCCCGTGAGCTGTGCCAGGAGAGCGGCCACCTCGGACTGGATCCGACCGATCGTGCCCTGCATGCTCTGCGTCGCCGCGTGCACCTGCTCGCTGTCGACCTGGTACCTCGTCATGGTCATCCCTCCGGTTCGTGATGCAGCCGACCGTACGCCGGCGCCGCTCCACCGGACGGGCTGCGAACCCGAAGCCGAGGGGCGCCGCCACGCGGGTGGCCGTGTGGAGGACGAGCCCGCGACGGTGCGGTGCGGCTCAGGCCTGCGCGACTCGCTGGGGGGCCGCGCTCGAGCCGGCGAGGGGGAGCGACACGCGGAAGGTCGCGCCGCCGCCGGGCGTCTCGACCACGTCGACGTGACCGTTGTGCGCCGAGACGATGGAGGACACGATCGCGAGACCGAGGCCCGAACCGCCGGTCTCGCGCGTGCGCGAGGTGTCGGCGCGCCAGAAGCGCTGGAAGATCTTCTCGCGGATCTGGGGCGGGATGCCCTCACCGTGGTCGATGATCTCGAGGAGCGCCCGCTCGGCGTCGTCGTCCACCGAGACGCGGATCTCGATGGGGCTCTCGACGGGAGTGAAGCGGATCGCGTTGCCCATCAGGTTCGTGATCACCTGGCGGATCTTGTTCTCCTCGGCGAGCACGATCGCCCGCCGCACCGGCACGACCACCGTGGGTGCGGCCGCAGCGCCCGAGTCCACGTCACGGTCCCCGCCCGCTGCGTCGGAGGTCGTCGCCGTCGCCAGGGCGGCGTCCGCCGTCCCCGCAGCGCGCGCCGATCC
>NZ_SDPL01000214.1 GCF_004135055.1 Agromyces binzhouensis
CGCCGACCCCGGCGCGCGTGCCGCGCTCGGCGCCGCCGCACGCGAGCGCCAGCAGCGCGACTTCTCGCTCAGCGCGCAGGCCGACGGCACGGAGGCGGTCTATCGCGCGGCGATCGCTCGGAAGGGGCGCCGATGACCGATCTCGTGGTGCTCTCGCTCGAACGCTGGGACCGCGTCTGGCGGCGCAACCAGCACCTCGTCGCCGGACTGCTGCGCACCGACCCGTCGCTGCGCGTGCTGTTCGTCGAGCCGGCGGCGGATCCGACGCACGACGTCGCGTCACGCCGCGTGCCGTCGGTCGGCCGGGGCGTGAGCGAGGTGGGCGAGCCCGCTCCCGGGCGACTGTGGACCGTCCGGCCGACCAAGTGGCTGCCGCGGCGGATCGATCCGCGCACCGACGATCGGCTCGCCTCGACCGTCATGCGCGCGGCGTCCTCGGTCGGCATGCGGCATCCGCTGCTCTGGATCAACGATCCCGGTGCGGTCGGGCTCGCCGAGCGGAGCGGCTGGCCGACGCTGTACGACATCACCGACGACTGGCTCGCGGCCGACCGTGCGGAAGGGGAACGTGCCCGTGCGGCGGCGAACGAGGCCCGACTGCTCGACGTCGCCCGCGAGGTCGTCGTGTGCTCGCCCGAGCTGGAGCGCCGGAAGGGCGCGGTGCGACCGGTCACGCTCATCCCGAACGGAGTCGACGCGGAGGCCTACCGCGAACCGGCCGGCCGCCCCGCCGACCTGCCCGAGGGACGCACGGCGCTCTACCTCGGCACCGCGCACCCGGATCGCATCGACGTCGACCTGTGCGAGGCGACCGCGCGCGCGCTCGGAGACCGGGGCACGGTCGTGCTCGTCGGCCCGAACCTGATCGGCACCGACGCGACACTGCGCCTCCAGCGGGCCGGGGTCGTCCTGCTCGGGCCGCGAGCCCGCGAGCACGTCGTGGGCTACCTGCAGCACGCGGACGTGCTCCTCGTGCCGCACGTCGTGACCCCGTTCACCGACAGCCTCGACCCGATCAAGCTGTACGAGTACCAGGCCGTCGGCCGCCCGGTCGTCTCGACGCCCGTCGCCGGGTTCCGGGACGTGACCGACTCGCGCGTCACGATCGCCGACGACACGTCGTTCCCTGACGCCGTCGTCGCGGCCATCGCGGCGTCGCGGCCGTTCCCCCACGGCGCGGATGGGCCGACGAGCGACTGGAGCGAGCGGGTCGCGGCGATGCGCGAGGTGCTGGCGCGGCTGGCCGACGCCGCCTGAGACGGTGCTGGGGTGCGCTGCCGCAGCAGCGCACCCCGTATGGGTGTCGCCGACCTAGGTCGCCGGCCCCGCCTGGTAGAACGGCGGGTCGCAGCTCGGCGCACCCTGCGGGAACGGCACGTTGCTCGAGCACGGCGGGAACGCGTCCACCGTGAACGACGGGATGAAGATCGGCGCGTGGTCGGTGTCGGCGCAGTCGTGGCCCCACGGGATCGTGATCGCGAGGTCGACCGACGTGTTCGCGCTGTTGTCCGAGTTGGCATAGACGATGACCTTGACCGAGTCACCCGGCACGATCGGCGTGCAGTACGTCGGGATGATGCCCACCACGTTGAACGGCAGCCCCGACGAGATGATCGAGATCGACGGCTTGAGGACGATGTCCTTCGACGTGTTGTTCGTGACCAGCAGCGGGATGGCGTACGCCTTCTCCGTGTCGAGCCCCGGAAGCTGCGCGAAGATGTCGGCGCACTTCTGGTTGACGCTGTTGCCGGGCAGCTTGCAGGCGACGCCGACCAGAACGTCCGGCGGCGGGCCGGACGCGGCATAGGCGGGGGCGGGGACGGCGAGCGCGACGGCGGGAACCGACCACGCCATCGCCTTCGCCACGGTCCGCCGCGAGACGCCGGGCTTCAGCTCTTCCTGATCGCTCATGCGAATCCTCCTTCGCAGCCTTCTCGGTCGGGCCGAACTGCGGCCAGGCCGTCTAGGCCGCAACTTAGCGGGTTCACGCGGCCGACGCCAGAGCCCGTGCACCCCCCGAAGGGGCGATGTTCACAGTTCCTCGAGGACCGAGCGGAGATTGGACCACGCCCACGACCAGTCGTGCGCGACGGCATGCGATCGCGCGGCCGCAGCGCGGCGGACCCGTTCCGCGGGATCGTCGGCGAGCCGACCGATGGCCGCGGCCAGCGCGTTCGGGTCGTCCGGCGGAACGAGGATGCCGGCGTCGCCGACGACCTCGGGCAGCCCGCCGATCCGGCTGGCGATCACCGGCACGCCTGACGCCATGCCCTCTCCTGCGGTCAGCGGACACGGGTCGGGCCAGCGCGAAGGCACCACGAACACGTCGAGCTCGCGGAGCAGACGGGGCAGGGCCTCGCGGTCGACGAAGGGCTCGAAGCGCACGCGGGCGCCGCTCTCCTCGGCCAGCCGGCGAAGCTCCTGCTCGTACCCGGACAGTGCGGCATCGCGGGCGAAGCCGTGGCTGCCGACCACCGTGAACTCGACGTCGTCGCGTGACAGGAGCTTGGCCGCGCGGAGGAGCACGTCTGGGCCCTTCTCGGGGATCACGCGCCCGACGAACGCGACCCGGAGCGTACGCGTCGCATCGGCATCGGATCGCCGACCGAGATCGTCGGCCGGCCGGAAGCGCTCGACGTCGACGCCGTTGCCGACCACGTGGACCCGGTCCGCGAGGCTCGAGGGGAGCGAGTCCTTCAGTTGCGCTGCAAGCGCCCGGCTCACGCTGATGATGCCCGCGACGCGGTCCAGGGCGCGCCGCGCCTCGCCGCGTCGGTAGGTGCGCAGCACGTCGTTGTGCGCGTAGAGCACGACGACGTGCGGGGTGTCGCGCAGCAGTCCGGGAAGGACGGGTGCGTTGTGGGCGAGCACGAAGGACGGCTCGACGTCGCGCAGCGCCTCTGCGACGTCTCCGTGGAATCGCGCCGTCGCCGTGCGCGGAAGGCCGAGGCGTCCGCGCGCGAGGTCGAGCGCCCGATCGTTGCGCCGGAGCCACGGACCGCGGTCGTACTCGATCGCTGCAGCGCTGTCGTACCGAGGCTGCATCGTGGCCCGGTCGACGAGGACCGACTGCGGCACCGGCTCTGCGGCACGGGCGGCGGCACTCGCCAGGCCGTGCACGACCGTGGGAATGGCCGATCCCGTCAGGGGCGAGAAGTGGTCGCCGGGTGTGATGGCGTGGATGACGGGCCTCACCCGCACGGCTCCTTCCCCGACCGTCGGCATGGCGTCGATCACCGGGAACGGAAGAGGGTGCGCTGCCGCAGCAGCGCACCCTCGAACCCGTGTCGCCGGACTACTGGTAGAACGGCGGGTCGCAGGTCGGCGCACCCGTCGGGAACGGGACCTTGCTCGAGCGCGGCGGGAACGCGTCCACCGTGAACGACGGGATGACGATCGGCGCGTGGTCGGTGTCGGCGCAGTCGTGGCCCCACGGGATCGTGATCGCCAGGTCGACCGACTGGTTCGCGCTGTTGTCGGAGTTCGCGTAGACGATCACCTTCACCGACTCGCCGGGAAGGATGTCCGTGCAGTAGTCGGGGATGACGCCCACGACGTTGAACGGCAGGCCGGACGAGATGATGCTGATCGACGGCTTCAGCACGATCGTCTTGCTCGTGTTGTTCGTGATGAGCAGCGGGATGGCGAACGCCTTCTCCGGGTCGAGACCCGGGAGACCGGCGAACAGGTCGGCGCACTTCTTGTCGGCACTCGCGCCGGGGAGCTTGCAGGCGACGCCGACCAGCACCTCGGGAGGCGGGCCGGACGCGGCGTAGGCGGGAGCGGGGACGGCGAGCGCGACGGCGGGAACCGACCACGCCATGGCCTTCGCCACGGTGCGTCGTGAGACGCCGGGCTTCGGCTCTTCGAGGTCGCTCATATGGATCCTCCTGGACTTTCGCTGTGGTTGGGCGACCCTCCGCCGGAGCTGTCGGGTCATCGGGTTGGCGTACTGGCCATGGATGGGACAGTACCTGCGGCACACTATCTGGTTTTCACAGGCAACTCTAGGGGTTGAGTGTTCCTCGCCCGAATCGTGGGCACCCCACCTTCGGGTGACAGATCGCCGCCCGACCGGGGGTTCCGCCACTCCGGTCGGGTAGCGCGACCGCCGCGATCGACCGCGCGATGCGCACCGCCGCGCCGATCGCTAGATTCGGAGCATCGCCGCCGAGCCGAGAGCCGGACGGGCCACCCAGCCGGAGGGAATCCGTACAGATGACGCCCCGTGACGCGCCCCGTCTCACGATCGCCACGATCGCGACCGACACCCCGATGGGCGCGCAGGCCTACCAGGAGCAGGTCGCGAGCCGCGCGGCATCCGCCCTCGCCGCCGTCGACGATCGGAGCTGGAGGTACCGACGGCTCGTCCTCCGTTCCCTCCGTTCCCGGCTCGACGGCAACCGGCGACTGCCGCTCGGCCGCATCGCCCGCGCGTCGGCGTCGCAGCGGCGTGCGATCGGGCGGCTGCTGTACGCCGGGGACGCCGTCGCGCACCGGATGGCCCTCGAGCTGCCCCCGGCCCCGAACGACGTCATCACGGTGCACGACGTCGTCGCGTGGCGGTTCCCCGACGAGTCGGCGCCGGTTCCCGCCGCCATCGAGGAGGCACGGCGCGCCGCCGCCGTCATCTGCGTCTCGGAGTTCAGCGCGAACGAGGCCGTCGAGCTGCTCGGCATCCGCGACCCGCACGTCGTGCACAACGGCGTCGACACGCGGTTCTTCGACGCGACGCCACTCGACGCGGTCACACGGCATGCCAACCGGCTCCCCGAGCGCTACGTGCTGCACGCCGGCGGCGCGACCCGCCGCAAGAACCTCGAGGGCCTCGCAGAGGCCTGGCCCGCCGTGCACCGGGAGCGCCCCGACCTGGAGCTCGTGCTCGCCGGCCCACCGCACCCTCGCCGAACGGCCCTGTTCGACGGGATGCCAGGCACCCGCCTCGTCGGACGGCTGCCGGACGCGGTCATGCCGGGCCTCGTCGCCGGGGCCGAGGTCGTCGTCGTGCCCTCGCTCTACGAGGGCTTCGGGCTCCCGGCGCTCGAGGCGATGGCCGCGAACGTGCCCGTGGTCGCCGCCGCGACGAGCTCGCTTCCGGAGGTCGTCGGCGATGCCGGCATCCTCGTGGAGCCGACGGGCGCGGCCATCGCCGCCGGGCTCCTCGACGCCACGAGCGGCTCGAGCCTCGACACGATGGTCGCGGCGGGCCGAGCGCGCGCAGGCGAGTTCACGTGGGAGCGCTGCGCCGAGGCCCACGCCCGGGTCTGGACGAAGCTCGCGTGACGTCGGGCCG
>NZ_SDPL01000215.1 GCF_004135055.1 Agromyces binzhouensis
TCTGCTCCGCCCACCCGGCAGGACGCGCCGCGGCACGCTCCGCCGCGCGCGCGACGCCGTGGCCGACGTACGGCACGGCCGCGAGCAGCGCCTTCGTGTAGTCGGCCTGCGGGTCGGCGAAGAGGTCGCGCGCCGCCGCCTCCTCGACCACCCTGCCCTGGTACATGACCGCGACGCGGTCCGCGAGATCGGCGACGACGCCCATGTTGTGCGTGATGAGCACGATCGCCGTGCCGAACTCGTCGCGCACGCGGCGCAGCAGGTCGAGGATCTCGGCCTGCACCGTGACGTCGAGCGCGGTCGTCGGCTCGTCGGCGACGATCAGTCCCGGCTCGAGCACGAGCGCCATGGCGATGACGATGCGCTGCTTCTGGCCACCCGAGAACTGGTGCGGGTAGTGGTCGACGCGGTGCTCCGGGTCGGGGATGCCGACACGGCCGAGGATCTCGATCGCCCGCTTCCGGGCATCGGCCTTCGACACCGCGCCGTGCGCGCGCAGGCCCTCCATGATCTGCCAGCCCACCGTGTAGACCGGGTTCAGCGCCGTCGACGGCTCCTGGAAGACCATCGCGACGTCGGTCCCGCGCACGGCTCGGAGCTCCGCCCCGGTGAGCGACACGATGTCCTGCTCGCCCGTGCCCGCGCGGTTCGAGAGCACGACCGCGCCGCTCGTCGTCGCGGTCTCCGGGAGCAGCCCGAGGATCGTCTTCGCCGTCACGGTCTTGCCCGAGCCCGACTCGCCGACGATGGCGAGCACCTCGCCGCGCTCCACCGAGAGGCTCACGTCGTCGACGGCCTTGACCGCCCCGGCATCCGTCGAGAACGAGACGCCGAGGTTCCTGATGTCGACCACCGTGCTCATCGCTTGACCTCGATCCCGTGCTCGTCGAACGTCTCCCCGTCCTCGAGACCCGCGAGCCCTCCGGGACCCGCGTCGAGGGCGCCGCCCGGCACGACCGAGGTCTCGGCGACCTCGCCCGCCGACTGCGCGACCCGGCGTCGCCCGCGCAGGCGCGGGTCGGCGAGGTCGTTGAGGCTCTCGCCGACGAGCGTGATGGCGAGGACCGTGAACACGATCGCGAGACCGGGGAAGAGCGCGGTCCACCAGATGCCGCTCGTGACATCGGACTGCGCCTTGTTCAGGTCGTAGCCCCACTCGGCGGCCGCGGTCGGCTCGATGCCGAAGCCGAGGAAGCCCAGTGCGGCGAGCGTCAGGATCGCCTCGGACGAGTTCAGCGTGATGATGAGCGGGAGCGTGCGCGTGGCGTTCCGGAACACGTGCCGGAACACGATGCGACGGTTCGGCGCCCCGAGCACCTTCGCCGACTCGACGTAGGCCTCCGCCTTGATCCGGACGGTCTCCGCGCGGATCACGCGGAAGTACTGCGGGATGAAGACCACGGTGATCGACCCCGCGGCGGCCAGGACGCCGCCCCAGAGGTTCGACTGCCCTCCCGAGATCACGATCGAGAGCACGATGGCGAGCAGGAGGGACGGGAACGCGTAGATCGCGTCGAACACGACGACGAGGATGCGGTCGAGCCATCCGCCGAAGTACCCGGCGTAGAGGCCGAGCGCGACGCCGATGAAGATCGCGAGGAGCACGGCGACGATGATCACGAGGATCGCCGTCTGGGTGCCCCAGATGACGCGCGACAGCACGTCGTAGCCGCCGACCGTGGTTCCGAAGGGATGCGCCGCGGAGGGCGGCTGCTGCGTGCCGAATCCGCCGTCGGCGTCGGCGCGCTGCGCGAAGCCGTACGGGGCGAGCAGCGGCGCGAAGATCGCGCAGAGCACGAAGACGAGCAGCATGAGCAGGCCCGCGACGAGCATGCCGCGCTGCAGCCCGACGCTCTGCCGGACCTGGCGGACGACGGGGATGCGATCGCGCCAGCGGTGCCCCGGGCGCGGGGTTACGGTGACGGCCATGTCAGTACCTCACCCTCGGGTCGATGAACGCCGCGATGACGTCGACGACGAAGTTCGTGAGCGCGACGATCACGGCGAGGAGCACGACGATGCCCTGCACGGCGACGAAGTCGCGCGACTCGAGGAACTCGGCGAGGATGAAGCCCAGCCCCTTCCACTCGAACGTGGTCTCGGTGAGGACCGCGCCGGCGAGCAGCAACGCGATCTGCAGGCCCATCACGGTGATGATCGGGATCAACGCGGGGCGGTACGCGTGCTTGCGGAGCAGCCGGGACTCGGCGACGCCGCGGGATCGCGCCGCGTCGACGTAGTCCGTCGCGAGCGTGCCGATGACGTTGGTCCGCACGAGGCGCAGGAAGATGCCCGCCGTGAGCAGCCCCAGCGCGACGGCCGGGAGCACGGCGTGCGAGAGCACGTCGAGGAGGATCTCGGGGTCGCCGGTCTGGATGGCGTCGATCGTGTAGAACCCGGTCCGGTTCGGCAGCGTCTGCATCTGCAGCTCGGCGCTGACGCTCGCGCGACCCGCGACGGGGAGCCATTTGAGCCAGACCGCGAAGATGAGCTTCAGCAGGAGGCCCGCGAAGAAGATCGGGACGGCGTACCAGATGATCGCCAGGACGCGGGCGATCGCGTCCTGCGCCTTGTCGCGGTGGTAGGCCGCGTACAGGCCGAGCGGCACGCCGACGGCGAACGCGACGATCAGCGAGTAGAAGACCAGCTCGAAGGTGGCGGGGCCGTAGGTGGTCAGGATCTCGACGACCGGCCGGTTCGTGGTCATCGTGCGGCCGAAGTCGCCCGTCGCGAGCTGTGCGAGGTACTCGAGGTACTGGACGATCAGCGGCCGGTCGTAGCCTGCTGCGGCTCGCAACTCCGCGAGCTGCTCGGGCCGGAGGCGGCCGCCCTGCGCCGCGGTGATCGGATCGCCGGTCGTCCGCGCCAGGAAGAAGACGACGGTGACGAGGATGAAGATGGTCGGGAAGATCAGGAGGAAGCGCACGAGCAGGTAGCGCCCGAATCCTCCTCCTGTGGCCTTGGGCCTGGGTCTGGCCGCGGCCGGCGCCTCGGATGAGGGCGCGGTGTCAACAGTGCTCATGGGTTCCTCACGAATGCAGGGAGACGGGGGCGACCCGCGGTAGCAGATCGCCCCCGTCGTCGTGCTGCGACGACTCTAGTCGGGACTCAGCCCTTCGAGAGCGCCGCGTAGCGGAACTTGAACGACGCGTCGAGGGTGTCCTCGGCGCCCTCCACGTCGGCGCCCACGACCGCGATCTGCGCACCCTGCATGTACGGGATCGTCGACAGGTCGGCGGCCACCGCGTCCTGGATCTCGCCGATGAGCGCGGCGCGCTCGTCGGCGTCGCCGGTCACCGACTGCTCGAGGATGAGGTCGTTGACCTCGGGGTTCTCGTAGTGGTTGGCGAGGAAGTTCTCCGTGAGGAAGAACGGCGACAGGTAGTTGTCGGCGTCGGAGTAGTCCGGGAACCAGCCGAGCTGGTAGGCCGGGTACAGGTCGGCGACGCGGTCGTCGGAGTACTGGACCCACTCGGTCGACTGCAGGTTCACGGTGAACAGGCCGCTCGACTCGAGGTTGTCCTTGATGATCGCGTACTCGTCGGACGACGACGGGCCGTAGCGCTCGGCGACGTACTGGATCGAGATGTCGACCGGCGTCTCGATGCCGGCGTCCTCGAGGCGCTGCGCGGCCTTGTCGGCGTCGGGCTGGCCCGCACCGTCGCCGTACTGCTCCTTCAGGGCCTCGTTGGCACCGGTGAGCCCCTCCGGCACGTACGAGTACAGCGGCGTGAAGGTGCCCTTGTACACGTCCTGCGAGATGGCCTCGCGGTCGATGAGGTCGGCGACCGCCTGGCGCACCGCGAGGGCCTTCGCCGGGTCGGCCTCGGCCGTGGTCGCGCCGAACGGCATCGTGTTGAAGTTGAAGACGAGGTAGCGGATCTCGCCGCCGGGGCCGTCGACGACCTTGACGTTGTCGTTGCCGCGGAGGTCCTCGATGTCGGTCGCGCTCAGCGTGCGGTTCGCGACGTCGATGTTGCCCTCCTGGACGTCGAGCTTCAGGTTGGACGCGTCGGTGTAGTACTTGACGTTCACCGTCTCCGTCTTCGCCTCGCCGAGGATGCCCTCGTAGTCGGGGTTGGACTTGTAGGCCACGAGGTTGTTGAAGTCGTAGCTCGTGATCGTGTACTGGCCGGCGAACGGCTCGCCCGCGACGATGTCGTCGTCCGACGTCAGCGCGTCGGCGGCGAACACCTCCTCGTCCACGATCGGACCGACCGGGCTCGAGAGGATGAGCGGGAAGATCTGGTCGTTCGGCGACTTCAGCGTGAAGACGACGGTCAGGTCGTCCGGCGTCTCGACGCTCTCGAGGTTGTAGAGCAGCGACGACGGGCCGTTCGGGTCGGCGATCGCGAGCTGGCGGTCGAACGTGAACTTCACGTCGGACGAGGTGAGCTCGTTGCCGTTGGCGAAGGTCAGGCCCTCCTTGAGGGTCACCGTGTACTCGTTCTCTGACGTGAACTCCGCGGTCTCGGCGATGTCGGGCTCGACATCGGGGCTGCCGTACGGCGTGTTCATCAGGAACGGGTAGACCTGGTTCATGACGGCGAAGGAGCCGTTGTCGTACGAGCCGGCCGGGTCGAGCGCGGTGATCTGCTCGGTCGTGCCGATGGTGAGCGTGCCGCCACCGGCCGAGTCCTCGTCGCCGCCGCCGGCGGTGCAGCCCGCGAGGGCGAGGGCTGCAGCGGAGAAGCCCGCGGCGAGCGCGAGGCCGCGCCGGCGGTTCGTGGATGCGGATGCCATATCCGTCTACCTCTTCCTGTCGGTGAGCGCGCGCGGGTTCGCCGCGTCGCGATCGTGTATCTCTCAGAGCTAGCACACGGCGCTGGTGGTGGCGCCCGGCACGGGGGCCGGCGAGGGCCGAATGTGACCGATCTGCAACCTTCGCGGCGGACGGAGCTGCACAGGATGAGCAGTCCTCGAATCCGGTGCCTGTCGATCCGCCCTCGGGCCGTCGTCAGTCTCCGCGAAGGGACCGTCGCTCCCCCTCGATGTCGACGAGCGCGCGCTGGATCATCGCGTACGTCGTCGTGTCGGCCGGGTCGGTGCGCTGCAGTCGGCCGAGCAGCTCCTGCTTCTGGCGCAGCAGCTCGCGGTCGACGAGCGCTCCGACGACGCCGCGCACGTATGCGGTGAGTTCGGCGTCGCCCCGCTGCGGGACCGGGAGGACGGCCAGCTGCTGCACGATGGACGCGAACGGCGGCGGCACCTCGGCGACGACGCGATCGACGGTGACGGGGCGGGCCGCGACCGCCGGCGGCGTCGCG
>NZ_SDPL01000216.1 GCF_004135055.1 Agromyces binzhouensis
CGGGCGCGCGGCATCCGCCTGCTCGTGGCGACCGGCCTCGGCGGCATCGCGGTGCCCGACGACGCTCGCGGCGACGACGTGTTCGTGACGCGCTCGGTCGATCACGGGGCGATCCTCCCCCGCGCGGTGGCGGCAGTGCACCACGGCGGCATCGGCACGGTGCAGGCGGCGACCGCGGCGGGCACCGTGTCGATCGTGGTGCCGTTCATCGCCGACCAGCCGTTCTGGGGTGCGATGCTCCACCGCCGCGGGCTCGCGCCCGCCCCGATCCCCCGACGGAGGCTGACGGCCGATCGCCTCGCCGAGGCGCTGGCCGACGCACCGGTGTTCCAGGCCGCGGTGGAGGCCGCAGCCGCACGGATGGCCGACGAGGACGGCGCGGCCGAGGCGCTCGGCGTGCTCGAGCGACTCGCGGCGCGCCCGAGGAACGACGCGCTGCGGCATCCGTGACCCCACTCGCCGTGCCCGGGTCGGCGATGCCGATTGTGCCCGCGGCCGCACGGGAGGATCCTGAACCCATGAACGACCGCGAGGAATTCCTGATCTGGATCAACAACTCGCTCGTCCGGGCCGAGCGAGCCCTGTTCAACGGCGACGCCGGTCCGAGGCGGTCGACGTGGTCCGACACCGACGACGTGAGCGTGCTCGGCGCGTGGCGCAACGCGGTCGGGCGTTCGGAGCTGCTCGACGCGTTCGACGGGGTCGCCGCGAGCTTCGCCGCCTGCACCGACTACGCGTTCGAGCTCATCTCGTTCGACGTCTCGGGCGACATGGCGTACACGGTCGGCTACGAGCGCATCTCCGCGATGAAGGACGGGGTTCCGAGCACCTTCACCGTGCGCTCGACGCAGGTCTACCGCCGCGAGCACGGCGAGTGGAAGGTGCTGCACCGGCACGCCGACACGATGGCGTGACGGCGTGCCGGGCACCGGCCGCGGATGGCGCGTCAGCGGGTCAGCGTCACCTTCCGCAGGCCCTCCGGCCGGTCGGGATCCGATCCGCGGCGGATCGCCAGCTCGGCGGCGAGCACCTGGAGGGGGAGGATCTCGAGCACGGGCACGAGCTCGTCAGGCACTCCGGCTGCGGCGTCGATCGACGTCGACCCGGGGATGACGGCGGGGCCGATCTCGAGGATCCGCGCACCCCGGGCCCGCGCGGCCGCCGCGAAGTCGACCACCGACTCCCGCCCCGCGGAGGCCCCGGTCAGCGCGATCACGAGCGTGTGCTCGTCGACCTGGCCGAGGGGGCCGTGCGTGGCATCCGCTGCGCTCCACCCCGACGCCGCGATGCCGGACGTCTCCATCAGCTTGAGCGCGCCCTCCTTCGCCGTGGCCATCGAGAAAGCGCGCCCCACGAGCATCATGCGCTCGACGTCCGCGAGCTTCGAGGCGATCGGCCCGACCTCGACCTCCAGCCGGTCGAGGAGCCCCTCCGCGCGGGTCGCGAGCGCGTCGATCTCGTCCGCGAGCCGTGAGAGCTCCTCTCCCGCCACGCCCCGCGCGAGCGTGTGCACCGCGAGCAGCTCGGCCGTGTAGCTCTTGGTCGCGGCGACCGAGAGCTCGGGTCCGGCGGCGAGGTCCAGGTGCACGTCGGCGAGCCCGGCCAGGCCGCTCGCGGCATCGTTCGTGATCGACAGGAGCGGGAGCCCCGCGGCGCGGAGCGCCACCGCGGTGGCGGCGAGGTCGGGCGACCGTCCCGACTGGGAGATCGCGACCTGGACGCCGGAGGGGTACGCGGGCGTCACGCCGAGCACGCTGTGCAGGCTCGGCGTCGTCAGGAGCGCGGGGAGCCCCAGCACCCGCTGCACGAGGTACTGCCCGTAGATCGCCGCATGGTCGCTCGAGCCGCGGGCGACGAACGCGACGAGCTCGGGCGCTGCGGCGCGGAACGCGTCGATCGCCGCCTCCCAGGCCGTGCGCTGCGTCGGGATCAGGTCCCGCCACCGTGCGGGCTGCTCCGCGATCTCGGCCCGCATGAGCGCGCCCGGCCCCGAGACGGTGCCCGTCACGAGCTCAACCCGGTGATCATCGACACGAGCTCGTTGTGGCTCGTCTCGGCGACGCGCTTCGTGCCCACCTGCCGTCCGCGACGGAGCACGGTCACGCGGTCCGCGATGCGGAACACCTGCTCCATGTTGTGGCTCACGACGAGCACCGCGGCACCGCGTGCCTTGAGCTTCAGGATGAGCTCCTCCACCTTCGCGGTCTCGGCGACGCCGAGGGCCGCGGTCGGCTCGTCCATCAGCACGAGACGACTCGCCCAGTGCGTGGCGCGTGCGATCGCGATCGCCTGCCGCTGGCCGCCGGAGAGGTCGCTGAGCGTCGCCTTCGCCGTCGGGATGCGCACGTCGAGGTCGTCCACGAGGTGCTGGGTCTGGCGTGCCATCTCGGCGCGGTCGAGCAGGCCGAACGGCTTCCGCCGCAGCTCGCGGCCGAGGAACAGGTTCATGTAGACGGGCTGCAGGTCGACGAGGGCGAGGTCCTGGTAGACCACCTCGACGCCGTTCGCACGGGCATCCGAGGCATCCCGGAACGCCACGCGCTCACCCGCGAGCCGGATCTCGCCGTCGGTCGGCTGGTGCACGCCGGAGATGATCTTCACGAGGGTGGACTTGCCCGCGCCGTTGTCGCCGACGAGCGCCACGACCTCGCCCGCCTCGACCTCGAGGTCGAAGCGCTCGATCGCGACGATGCCGCCGAAGTGCTTGCTGATGCCCGACAGGCTGAGCGGGTTCATCGTGCCGCCTCCATTCCCTCGTTCACGTCGGCGAGGCCGAGCGGCCTCGATCCGTCGGCCGACCACAGTCCCTCGAGCCTCGGCTCGCCGCTGTCGAGGCCGCGGATGCCGGCCGTGAGCGCACGCGTGACGAACACCTGCGGCCGGAAGCCGAAGACGACCGTGTCGCCCGGCCGCGCCCCGCCCTCGGGAACCGGGGCGGTCGCGTAGTAGTCGATCGCCTCGGGTGCCGGCATCTCGACCCGCCGAGCGGTGGCGGATGCCGCGTCGTCGTCGGGTCCGACGACGAGGGCGTCGGTCTCGGCCGCGCCGAGCACCGGGTCGACGTAGAGGCCGCCGCCGAAGACGTAGGCGCGCCCGTTCCAGAGGTGCGACACCTCGGAGACGTACGCGATCGCCGGCTCCTCCTCGAGGTCGCGCACGGCGTGCAACGGCGTCGTCCCGGTGAGGCCGTGGCCCGGCTCGACCTGGGTGGCGCCCGCCTGCGCGAGCCGCTCGAGGGCCGAGGCCGACGTCGTGCCGGGCGCGTTCACCTCGACGTCGCGGAAGCCGGCCGCCTCGAGGTCGCGCTTCGCGCGGGTCAGCGTGGCGAGGTTCGGGGTCGACGCGACGTCGCCCGTCGCCCGGTCGAACAGCGTGGCGGGGAAGCTCGTGACCCCCGCGAACCGCACGCCCGGGATCTCGTCGACGCGCCCGGCCGCCGCGACCACGTCGGCGGCGTCGAACCCGCCCTCGTGGCCGGCGTAGAACCGGTCGCCGTCGCCGATGATCCGGAGCAGCACGTCCTGCACGTACCCGGCGGCGGATGCCGCGGCGCCCGCCTCGCGCGCCTTCTGCTCCGAGAACACGGTCCAGTAGCGCGGGCGGAGGGCGGCGGCGTCCCGCGCTCGATGACGCGGGATCTGGACGAGGTGTCCGAGGTGGCCGGACGCGAGCCCGCCGGCGGCGGCCGCGACCGCGCACTCGAGATCCACGCCCACCGAGTGGGTGATGCCGCCGGCCCGGATGGCACGCGAGGCGTCGGGGTTGCGGCCGATCTGCTTCGTCATCGCGAACGCCGTGAGCCCGAGCCGCGAGGCCTCGGCCGCGACGACCGCGGTGTTGCGCTCGACCGCGTCGAGGTCGATGACGTAGGTGTTCGGGGGCAGCTCGCCGGAGCGGTGGAGGGCGACGGCGGCGTCGATGAGCCGCGGGTTGCGGCGGCGCAGCAGGGACAGGAACACGACTCAGCTCCCCTTCTTGCCGCGGAGCGACAACGAGACGGCGATCAGGATGATGATGCCGCGCACGATCTCCTGCTGCGCGACGGTGAGGCCGGCCAGGAGCAGGCCGTAGTTGATCATGCTCATGAACAGGCTGCCGACCACGGCGCCGATCATCGACGCCTTGCCACCGGTGAGCGCGGTGCCGCCGACGATGACCGCGGCGAGCACGCTCATGAGGTCGGTCGTGCCGAGCGTGTAGGTCGCCCCGGCGAGGCGGCCGGCGTAGAGCAGGCCGGCGAGCGCGGCGGTCGTGCCGCTCAGCATGAACACGGCGATGCGGACGCGGGTGACCTTGATCCCCGAGACGCGAGCTGCGGAGGCGTTGTTCCCGACGGCGAGCACGTGCGCGCCGAACCGGCGTTGCCGGAGGACGTGCCATCCGATGGCCGCGGCCACTGCGGACCACCAGATCAGAATGGGGATGCCGAGCAGCGTGCCGCCGCCGAAGAGCCAGCCGAAGGCGGCATCCGTCACCGGGACCGACTGGAGGTTGGTGATCTGCTGGGCGAGTCCGCCGATGAGCCCCATGGTCGCGAGCGTGACGAGGAACGACGGCAGCCGGACGAGGGTCACGAAGAGGCCGTTCACGAGGCCGACGGCCGCACCGACGGCGAGTCCGGCGAGCGCCGCGACCCACCAGGCCCCGGTGGCCTGCAGGGCCACCGCGGCGGTGAGCGCGGCGAGCGCCACGGTCGAGCCGATCGAGAGGTCGATCTCGCCGAGGCTGAGCACGAACACCGTGCCGACGGCCATGATCGTGATCGGGGTCGCCTGGGTGACGATGTTGACGAGCGTGGTGCCGTTCAGGAAGCTGGCGCCCTGCGTGGCCGCGAAGTAGAGGAACACCACGACGAATCCGACGTACACGACGTAGTTGCGCCAGGAGCGGACGACGAGCTGCACCCCCTTCTCGGCGGGTGCCTTGGTCGGGGCGATGGTCATGCGGCGACTCCTTCGTGGGTGCGGCCGGCGGCCGCTCTGGCGAGGTGCAGTGCTCCGAGCACGGGCGCCTCGCCGCCCAGCTCGCTGATCGTGATGGGGAGGTCGCCGCGGCCGAGCCGGGCGAGCCAGGTTCGGACGGGAGCGAGGAGCTCCGGGCGGGACCCGATCCCGCCACCGAGGACGAACCGGCCGGGATCGACGACCGCCGCGACGGCGGCGATCGCGTGGGCGACCCACCTCGCCTCCTCGTCGATGGCGGCGACGGCCCTGGCGTCGCCGCGCTCGGCGAGGTCGAACACGTCGCGGGCGGAGGC
>NZ_SDPL01000217.1 GCF_004135055.1 Agromyces binzhouensis
GGGCAGCCTCAGGACCTCGTCTCGCGTCACGAGCACGGCGCCGCGCCCGCCGAGGGTGAGCGCGACCACCTCCGCCCGGCCCGACGCGACGAGCACGCGGGCCGCCTCGACCAGTTCCGGCTCGTCGAGTTCGCCGTCGGCGCCGACGAGCTCGGCGAGCTCGTCGCGGCTCGGCTTGATGAGGAACACGCCCGCGTCCAGCGCGCGGCGCAGCGCCGGCCCCGAGGCATCCACCACCAGGCGCACGTCGTGGGCGGCCGAGATCTCGGCGAGCCGCGCGGTGAAGTCGTCGGGCACGCCCGGCGGCAGGCTCCCGCTCGCGACCAGGAACCCGCCGATCGGCAGTTCGTCGGCGACGACCGACAGGCACGCTCGCCACTCGGGCTCGCGCATCGTGGGGCCCTGCAGCACGAACCGGTACTGCTCCCCCGTCGAGAGCTCGTCGACCGTGAAGCTCTCCCGGGTGTTGCCCGCGATCGTGATCACCCGGGCGACGAGGCCGGCCTCCTCGATGAAGCCGCGGTACGCCTGACCCGTCGGCCCGCCGAGCGGGTAGACCGCGATCGAGCTGCCGCCGAGGTTCCGGATGGCGCGGCTCACGTTCACCCCGCCCCCGCCCGGGTCGAACCGGCTCGGCCCGCACCGCAGCTTGTGCTCGGAGACGACCCGGTCGGCGGTGCTCGACACGTCGAGCGCGGGGTTCATGGTCAATGTCACGATCGGTGCGTGCACGGCCATGGACCAGAGCCTAGGAGCGACGAGCGTCGCGTGCAGGGACCATTGGCCGCTCGGCTCCCGGGCGAGCCGCCGCCCGGGTCGCTCGACCCGGCGGCCTCACGCGGGTCGCCTGACCGCGCGCCCCGCCTTCCACACGTGCGTCACGTGCGCCGGACCCACGAGGATCGAGACGTCGACGAGCGGATCGGCGTCGAGCGCGATGACGTCGGCGTCGTAGCCCGCCTCGAGCCGCCCCGATCTCGGGGCCTGCGGCCCGAGCGTGCGCGGGGCCGTCGCGGTAGCCGCCCGGATCGCCTCGAGCGGGCTGTAGCCGACCGAGACGAGATGCCCCAGCTCCTCGGCGTTGGTGCCGTGCGGCACGAGCGAGTCGGCGCCGACGGTCGCGAAGTCCGTGCCGGCGGCCACCGTCACGCCGGCGTCGCGGGCCACGTGCATCGACTCGAGGTGTCGGTCGGCGACGATGCGGGTCTTCTCCGCCGCCCACGGCGGGAGTTCGTCGAGTCGCCGGAGTAGTCGAGCGGCGATCGACCGCGTCGAGACCAGGATCGTGCCGGTCTCCACCATCGCCGCCGCAGCCTCCTCATCGAGGTAGGTGCCGTGCTCGATCGACCCGACACCGGCCTCGAGCGCAGCCATGATGCCCGGCTTGCCGTGGCAGTGCGCGGCGACCACCCGGCCGGCGCGTCCGGCCTCCTCGACGATCGCGCGCAGCTCCTCGTTCGAGAACTGCTGGTGGATCGGGTCGTCGAGCTCGCTCAGCACCCCGCCGGAGGCGTGCACCTTGATCACCCTCGCGTTCCGGCGCAGTTGCAGTCGCACGGCCTTCAGGCATTCGTCGACGCCGTCGCAGAGCTGCAGGGGCAGGCCCTGGTGCGCCCCCTCGACGATGACGTCGACCGGCATCTCGTGGAGGTCGCCGTGCCCCCCGGTCGTGCTCAGCATCGCCCCGGCGCCGTAGACGGTCGGACCGGGGATCGTGCCCTCGTCGATGACGCGCGCGAGCGAGACGCCGTAGCCGCCGACCTCGCGGATGCTCGTGACGCCGGCGTCGAGGAGGTCGGCCGCCGAGCGCGTGGCGCGCGCGACGTGCACGGCCTGCGGCTCCCGCACGAGCATCGTGAGGTCGCCACCGGTCAACCCGATCAGGTGGGCGTGGCAGTCCCAGAGCCCCGGCATCACCGTCGGCACGTGGATGGCCGCGGCATCCGTGTCGGGGGCACCGGCGCGCGGGCCGGCGTAGTCGATCGTCGTGCCGGAGAGCACCACGGTCGCGTCGCGGACGGGGTCGCCCTCGCCCGGGATCATCAGGTCGGCATCGATGCGCACCGCCATCGTGTCAGTACTCCACGGCGTCGCGCGAGATCGGACAGGTCATGCAGTGCCCGCCGCCGCGCCCGCGCCCGAGCTCCGCGCCGACGATCTCGATGACCTCGACGCCCGCGTTGCGGAGCAGCTCGTTCGTGTAGGTGTTCCGGTCGTACGTGAAGACGACGCCGGGCTCGACCGCGACGGCGTTGTTGCCGCTGTCCCACTGCTGCCGCTCGCCCGCGTACCATCCGCCGCCGGGCTCGACCGCCCGCAGCTTCTCGAGCCCGAGCGACTCGGCGACGACCGCGATGAACGAGGAGCGCTCCTCGGTGACCTCGATGCCCCCCGCGTCGGCGGGTCGCAGCGAGAACGTGTGGATGCCGTCGACGATGTCGGGGTAGTACGTCACGAGGTCGCGGTCGGCGAAGGTGAAGACCGTGTCGAGGTGCATGGCGGCGCGCAGCTTCGGCATTCCGGCGACGACGACTCGGTCCGCGGCGCCCTCCTCGAACAGCCGGGAGGCGACGGCCGTGATCGCCTGCCGGGAGGTGCGCTCGCTCATGCCGATGAGCACGACGCCGTTGCCGACGGGCATCACGTCGCCGCCCTCGAGCGTGGCCTGGCCCCAGTCCTGCTCGGGGTCGCCCCACCACACCGTGCTGCTCGTGTAGTCGGGGTGGAAGTCGTAGATGGCCTTCATCAGCATCGTCTCCGCATGACGTGCCGGCCAGAACAGCGGGTTCAGGGTCAGGCCGCCGTAGATCCAGCACGTCGTGTCGCGCGTGTAGATCGTGTTCGGCAGCGGCGGCATGAGGTACTCGGTCATGCCCGCCGATTCGCGCACCAGCGCGACCTCCGGCGCCCGGAACTCCGCGGGCAGGTCGCGCGTCGACAGCCCGCCGATGAGGTACTCGGTGAGCGTCGCGTGGTCGAGCGAGTCGAGGAACGCGCGGGTGTCGGCGACGAGGCCGCCGCCGACCTCGTTCGCGACGATCTTGCGGTCGAGCAGCCAGTCGCGTGCGCCCGGCACGGCGAGCGTCTCGGCGAGCAGGTCATGGAGTTCGACGACCTCGACGCCGCGGTCGCGCAGGTGCTGCACGAAGTCGGCGTGGTCGCGCTGCGCGTTCTGCACCCAGAGCACGTCGTCGAACAGCAGGGCATCGCTGTTGCTCGGCGTCAGCCGTTCATGGCCGAGACCCGGCCGGCAGACGAGGACCTTCCTGAGCCGGCCGACCTCGGAATGGACCCCGTACGACTGGTCCGACATGGCGTGCTCCCTTCTGCGCCGCGGCGCGAGGACGATCAGAGCTGGACGGCACCGGTGGCGAGCAGGACGACGCCGATCACGGCGAAGGCCACGATGACGACGAAGACGACGAGGCCGGCGGGCGGGAACACCCTGGCCTGCTGCTGTCGGCGGGCCAGGACGTAGAGCGCGGTCGCCGGGGCGAGCAGGATGCACGCCAGGAACAGGAACACGTAGCCCGCCGCCCAGATCAGGAACAGCGTGTACGCGGTCGAGATCGCCGCGATGACGAGGTCGCGCGTGCGGAGGCCGGGCGCGGCATCCGCGTAGCCATCTCGTCGCACCGCGATCTTCACGGCGTACGCGCTCGCGAGGGCGTACGGCGCGAGCGAGAGCGCGGCGGTGAGGTCGAGGGTGAAGTCGAGCGCGTCGTTCACGAACTGGACGGCGAACAGGATGACGGTGACGAGGATCGACGTCCACAGCACGGCGTGCTCGGGCACCTCGCGCGAGTTCAGGCGCGCGAAGTAGCGCGGCAGGTCGCGGTCGGTCGCGGCAGCGAACACGACGTCGGCGGCGAGCAGCTGCCACGCGAGGTAGGCGCCGAGGACCGAGATGATGAGGCCCACACGGATCAACGCCCCGCCCCATGGGCCCACCGCCGCCTCGAGCACGCCGCCCGCCGACGGCTGCTGCAGCGCGGCGATCTCGGCCTGGGGCAGGATCCCGTACGACAGGATCGACACCGACGCGAAGAGCGCGAGCACCGAGAGGAAGCCGAGCACGGTCGCCCGCCCGACGTCGGAGCGCCGCTTCGCGTAGCGGGAGTAGACGCTCGCGCCCTCGATCCCGAGGAACACGAAGACGGTGATCAGCATCGTGCCCTGCACCTGCTCGAACAGCGTCTCGTCACCCGCGGGCCCGGCGCCGCCCGAGAGGTTGCCGACGAAGACGTCCCAGTCGAAGTAGAAGACGACGAGCACGAGGAAGAGCGCGAGCGGCACGAGCTTCGCGATCGTGACGATGAAGTTGATCGCGGCGGCCTCGCGCACGCCCCGCCGGATCAGCAGGTAGACGCCCCAGACGGCGGCGACCGAGATGAAGAACGACGGCCAGGTGTCGCCTTCGCCGAGCACCGGTCGCAGCTCGGGGATCAGCTGCGAGATCGTCGTCATGATGAGCACCCAGTAGAACGCGTTGCCCGCGCACGCCGACGCCCAGTAGCCCACCGCGGAGAGGAAGCCGGGATAGACGCCGAAGCCCGCCCTCGCATAGACGTAGACCCCGTTGTCGAGCTCCGGTTTCCGCATCGCGAGCGTCTGGAAGACGAGGGCCAGCGTGAGCATGCCGAGCCCGGCGATCGCCCACGCGATCAGGGCGCCGTACACGCCGGTCTGGCTCGCGAAGCGCGCCGGCAGTTGGAAGACGCCCGCGCCGACCATCGAGCCGACGACCATCGCGGTCAGTGCCGGGAGGCTCAGCTTCGACGACGCACGCGTGTCGGCCGTCGATGCCATGAGAGCCCCCTCCCCGGTTCGATCCGCCCCCGTGCGGATGGTTCGGGACGCGGCGCCGCAAGCTGCTCCGTGTCTAGCGCAGCGTCCGGGCGTGCACAAGGGCGCGAGCGGATGCCGCGGGCCCGGCCGCCGGCACCGGCGCGGTCGGTGACCGACCGGGTCGGCCGGGCACGACGAGGGGGCGGCCGCACGTGCGACCGCCCCCTCGTGGCATCCGGCTCAGTGCCTAGATGACGCCGTCGGAGATCGTCGTCGGGTTGCCGAACCGGTGGTTCGTGATCGAGATCGCCTGCTCGTGCAGGAACGGCAGCAGCTCGACGCGGCCCGACGGGGTCACCGGGTGCGACCACACCGCGAGGTCGGGCGTGCCGCCCGTCGCCTCCGCGAGCGTTGCGGCCGACCCGCCGACGAGGCGGAGGCGGCCCGTGACCTCGCCCCTCCCGGCG
>NZ_SDPL01000218.1 GCF_004135055.1 Agromyces binzhouensis
TCGCCGAGACCCGCGAGGAGGACGACGCGGCGCCGCCGCACCGGTCGATCGCGAACCCGATACGACTGGGCGGCGACGGCGCGCGCTACCGCACCGCGCCGCCCGCACTCGACGCCCACCGAGGCGCCGACTGGCTGCCGCGCGACTGACCTCGACCTCCGCCCGCCGGGCCCACGACCACATGGAAGGACCGACATGACCGCCACCGAATCCGACGCGACCGCGGTCGCACCCCGCATCGACGCCGTCTTCGACCTCGACGCCCTGCTCACCGAGGATGAACTGGCCTGGCGCGACCGGGCGCGACGGTTCGCGCAGGAGCGCATCGCGCCCGTCATCGAGCAGGACTTCGAGGACAAGCACTTCCGTCGCGAGCTCGTTCGCGAGGCCGGCGAGCTCGGCTTCCTCGGCATGCACCTGAGCGGCTACGGATGCGCCGGGGCCGGTGCCGTCGCATACGGCCTGGTGTGCCTCGAGCTGGAAGCGGCGGACTCGGGCTGGCGCACGTTCGTCTCGGTGCAGGGCTCCCTCGCCATGAGCGCCATCCACAAGTACGGGTCGGAGGCGCAGAAGGAGCGCTGGCTGCCGGGCATGGCCGCGGGCGAGCTCATCGGATGCTTCGCGCTCACCGAGCCGCAGGGCGGCAGCGACCCCGCGGCGATGACGACGACCGCGCGACGCGAGGGCGACGAGTGGGTCGTCGACGGCGCGAAGCGCTGGATCGGCCTCGCCTCGCTCGCCGACGTGGCCGTCGTCTGGGCGAAGGTCGACGACGAGGGCGGCGACGACCACGGCGTCGTGCGCGGCTTCCTCGTGCCGACCGCGACGCCCGGGTTCACGGCGACGCCGATCGACGGCAAGCTGTCGATGCGCGCCTCGGTCCAGTGCGACGTGACCTTCGACGGCGTGCGGTTGGCCGCCGACGCGATGCTGCCCGGTGCGCGCGGCCTGTCGGGGCCGTTCGGATGCCTCAACGAGGCGCGCTACGGCATCGTCTGGGGCGCGATGGGCGCGGCCCGGTCGTGCCTGGAGTCCGCACTCGGGCGCTCGATCTCGCGCGAGGTGTTCGGCCGGCCGATCGGCGCGAACCAGCTGATCCAGGCCAAGCTCGCCGACATGCTCGTCGAGGTCGAGAAGGGCGTGCTGCTCGCGCTGCACCTCGGCCGGCTCAAGGAGCGCGGAGCGCTGACGCCCGCGCAGATCTCGGTCGGCAAGCTCAACTCGGTCCGCGAAGCGCTGCGCATCGCGCACGAGGCACGGGCGATCCTCGCCGGCGACGGCATCACGAACGAGTTCCCCGTGATGCGGCACGCCGCCAACCTCGAGTCGGTGCGCACGTACGAGGGCACCGACGAGGTGCACCAGCTCGTCATCGGCCGGGCGCTGACCGGCCTGAGCGCCTTCTAGGCCGGCCGCTCCCCGCTCGCTCGGGCGCCGTGCGCTCCGCGAGGGGATGCCATCCGCACCGTTCGTCGCGTCCAGCGGTGCACTCGGCATCCTCTCGCCGCACGCTTCGACGGAACCGCCAGCGCCGAGGCGAGCGATTGTGGGGAACCACGACGAACGAGCGGATGCCGCGACCGCGCGCCACACTGGTCCGATGCGCATGACCCCACGACGACTCGCGATCGGCATGAGCCTCTGGGCCCCCAACCTCTTCAGCGGCATCCGGGTGCGGCGCTTCGCGCCCGACTGGACGAGCGCCGAGGTGGAGCTGCACGTCAACGTGTTCACGCGGAACTACGTGGGAACCGCGTTCGGCGGGTCGTTGTCGGCCATGACCGACCCGTACTTCTTCATGCTCGTGCGGCACCAGCTCGGCGGCGACTTCGTCGTGTGGGACACGCGCGGCGAGATCGAGTTCGTGAAGCCCGGCCGGGGCGTGCTCACGGCCCGGTTCGAGGTGCCGCGGGAACGCGCCGAGGAGCTGCGGCGACGCGCGCACGGCGGCGCCAAGGTGCTCGAGTGGTTCGAGACCGAGGTCGTCGACGCCGACGGCGACGTGGTGGCCCGCGTCCGCCGCGAGGTGTACGTGCGCGAGAAGCGCCGCGTCACCGAGGCTCGCGCGGCCTGAGGACGCCCGACGAGCGAGCGAGGCCGGCACCCTGTCGGGTGCCGGCCTCGCTCGCGTTCGGCGCTCGGCGCCGGTCGGCGTCAGCTGTTGATGCCGGGGATGACGAGCCAGCGGTTCTCGAGCACGATCCAGATCGCGACGAGCACCAGGGCGATGATGGTGAGGGTCATGCCGAGGCGTCCGCGCATGATCAGCGCGACGACGAGCACGACGAGCGTCGCGATGCCGAGCACCAGCGATCCGAAGGGGATGCCGGTGAGGAACAGCGACAGCACGAAGAGGCCGGCGACGATGATCTCGATGATGCCGATCACCGTCGACCCACCGCGGGCGCGCAGGCGCCAGATGCCGTCGACGATCGTGAGGACGCCGCCGGCGAGGGCGATGAGGAGGAGCCAGGAGAGCGTGATCATTCAGGTTCCTTCGGTTCTGCGGGGGCAGTGCGACGAGGGGATCCGCCCCTCGACCGCGCCAGCCTAGCCACGCCGGGAATGGCCACGCCGCCCATTGCGCACCGGGCCGCGGACCGTGTATGCCCGCGCGCGCATGCGCCGGAGAGCGTCCCACCGGACCGCAGGCCGGCGACCGCGGCGCGCGCGGATCCGGCCCGATCGGAAATGAAACGCGGCGTCGTCTGGTTTCACCTCGTGGCCGCGGCCGTGCTGGACTCGTTCCGCATCCGCCGGGGCCCGACACCGTCCCCGGCGCCCGGCGCCGAACAGCCGGACCCCTTCCACGTCACGAACGGAGCACCATCCATGACTCGCACCCGCACCCTGCTCGGCCTCGCCGCCGCATCCGCCGCCGTCCTCGCGCTCGCCGCGTGCTCGACGAGCGACGGCGCAACGGACGGGGCGGATGCCGCGGGCGACGAGTACGGCCTCGTGAAGGCCGGCACGCTCACCGTCGCGACGGAGGGGACGTACCGTCCGTTCAGCTACCACGACGACGGCTCGGGCGACCTGGTCGGCTACGACGTCGAGGTGGCCGAAGCCGTCGCCGACGAGCTCGGACTCGAGATCGCCTTCCAGGAGACGCAGTGGGACGCGATCTTCGCCGGCCTCGACGCGGGACGCTTCGACGTCATCGCGAACCAGGTCTCGATCACCCCCGAACGCGAGGAGCAGTACCTCTTCAGCACTCCGTACACCGTCTCGCGCGGCGTCATCGTCGTGAACGAGGGCGACACGTCGATCTCGTCGTTCGACGACCTCGCCGGCAAGATCACCGCGCAGTCGCTCACGAGCAACTGGTACGAGCTCGCGACCGAGTCGGGCGCGAACGTCGAGGCCGTCGAGGGCTGGGCGCAGGCCGTGGCGCTGCTGCAGCAGGGCCGCGTCGACGCCACCGTGAACGACCGGCTCACGTTCCTCGACTACGTGAACACGACGCCGGATGCCGCGATCGAGGCCGCCGTCGAGACCGACGAGTCGTCCGAGAGCGCGTTCGCGCTCACGCAGGACAAGGAGGCGCTCGTCGCTGCGATCGACGAGGCGCTCGAGGCGCTCGCGGCCGACGGCACGCTCGCGGAGATCGGCGAGAAGTACTTCGGCGCAGACGTCACCGAGTAGCCTGTCGCCGTCCCAGGAAGGCGGTGACCCGTGAACGAGGGCCTGCAACTGTTCCTCGAGTCGTTCTGGCCGATCGTGTGGGGCGGGATCACGGGCACGATCCCGCTCGCACTCGCGTCGTTCGCCATCGGACTCGTGCTCGCACTCGCCGTGGCCCTCATGCGGCTGTCGAGGAACCGGGTGGTGTCGGGCATCGCCCGGTTCTACGTCTCGGTGATCCGCGGCACCCCGCTGCTCGTGCAGCTGTTCGTGATCTTCTACGGCCTGCCCGCGATCGGGCTCGTCATCGACCCGTGGCCGAGCGCGATCATCGCGTTCTCGCTCAACGTCGGCGGCTACGCCGCCGAGGTGATCCGCGCCGCGATCCTGTCGGTCCCGAAGGGGCAATGGGAGGCGGCGTACACGATCGGGATGTCGCCGTCGACCGCGCTGCGTCGCGTCATCCTGCCGCAGGCGGCGCGCGTGTCGGTGCCGCCGCTGTCGAACACGTTCATCTCGCTCGTGAAGGACACGTCGCTCGCGTCGCTGATCCTCGTGACCGAGCTGTTCCGCGTCGCGCAGCAGATCGCGGCGTTCAGCCAGCAGTTCATGCTGCTGTACCTCGAGGCGGCGCTGATCTACTGGCTGTTCTGCCTGGCGCTCTCCGGCGGGCAGACGCGCCTGGAGAGGAGGTTGGACCGCTATGTCGCCCACTGACGCCCCCGTGCTGCTCTCGGCACGCGGCATCCGCAAGTCGTTCGGGTCGAACGAGGTGCTGCGCGGCATCGACTTCTCGGTGCGGCGCGGCGAGGTCGTGACGCTCATCGGACCGAGCGGGTCGGGCAAGACGACCGTGCTGCGTTCGCTCAACGGGCTCGAGACGCCGGATGCCGGCACGCTCGAGTTCGACGGCGGGCCCGCGATCGACTTCGCCCGGGCACCCGCGAAGGCCGACCGCCTGGCGATGCGCGACCGGTCGGCGATGGTCTTCCAGCACCACAACCTGTTCCCGCACATGACCGTGCTCGAGAACGTGGTGGAGGGGCCGATCCGCGTGCAGCGGGTGCCGAAGGCGCAGGCGCTCGCCGAGGCATCCGCCCTGCTCGAACGCGTCGGACTCGCCGAGAAGCACGACCAGTACCCCCACCAGCTCTCGGGCGGCCAGCAGCAGCGGGTCGGCATCGTGCGGGCCCTGGCGCTGAAGCCCGACCTGCTGCTCTTCGACGAGCCGACGAGCGCGCTCGATCCCGAACTCGTCGGGGAGGTGCTGCACGTCATCAAGGAGCTCGCGGACGAGGGCTGGACCATGGTCGTCGTGACCCACGAGCTGCAGTTCGCGCGGCAGGCCGCCGACGAGGTGCTGTTCATGGACGGCGGGGTCGTCGTCGAGCGCGGCGCGCCGCGCGAGATCTTCACGAAGCCGCGCGAGGAGCGCACGCGTCGCTTCCTCGACCGGATCCTGCGGCCGCTCGACTGACCTCGCCGGGCGACCGGCCGGCCACCGGCGTATCCCCGACGAGCGTGGAGCCGGGGCGACTACCGTGAGGGCATGTCCGCGCGCGTCCTCGGCTCCGGTGTCGGGGCGGGGAGTGCCGCGACGCGGGCGGCACCGCGGGCCGGGGCCGAC
>NZ_SDPL01000219.1 GCF_004135055.1 Agromyces binzhouensis
GCGCCCGCGCCCGAGGGCACGGCGCCGCCGTGCACGCGACGGACGAGGCCTGCACGCTCGAGCGCGTCGAGGTCGGCGCGCGCGGTCACGGGCGTGACGCCGAAGGACTCGCTGAGCTCGACGACGCGCACGAATCCGCGCTCGGTGACGAGGTCGGCGGTGAGACTGCGGCGGTGTGCGGCGTCGTGCTGCATGAGGACCAGTGTGCGGTGCGGCATCCGACTTTGCAATACGAAACCCACTTGTTTCTCAAACGAAACTCGCGTACCGTGGCGCCGTGCACCAGACCGAACCAGGCCTCATCGACCCGCGCATCGCGGTGCGCCGCTCGACGCTCGCCGACGGCCGCGAGCTCATCTACTTCGACGACGCCGACACGACGCTCCCGCCCGAGCGCGCCGTCGACGCCCGCGCCCTCGACCCCCGCCCCGCGATCGCCGAGATGCGACAGGACCCGCTCACGGGCGACTGGGTCTCGATCGCCGCCGCGCGGCAGAACCGCGTCTTCCTGCCGCCGGCCGACGCCGACCCCCTCGCGCCGCAGACGGCGGCGAACCCCTCCGAGATCCCGAGCACGTACGACGTCGCCGTCTTCGAGAACCGCTCGCCGTCGTTCGGACCCGACCTGCCCGACTGGTCGGCCCACCGCGACGGCACGACCGACCCCGCAGCAGCCGCCCTCGCCGACGTGCGCTCGGTCGGCATCGGGCGACGGCTGCCCTCCCACGGTCGCTGCGAGGTCGTCTGTTTCAGCCCCGAGCACGAGGGCTCCTTCGGCACCCAGACGGTCTCGCGCGCCCGCACGGTCATCGAGGCCTGGGCGCACCGCACCGCCGCGCTCTCCGCGCTCCCGGGGGTCCAGCAGGTGTTCCCGTTCGAGAACCGCGGCCGCGAGATCGGCGTCACGCTCCCCCACCCGCACGGGCAGATCTACGCCTACCCCTACGTGACGCCGCGCACCGAGCGCCTCCTCGCCGCGATCGACGCCTACGGGCCCACGCTCCAGGCCGACGTGCTCGAGCGCGAGCGCTCCGGCGAGCGCGTGCTGCTCGCCGCCGACCACTGGACCGCGTACGTCCCGTTCGCGGCGCGCTGGCCGGTCGAGATCCACCTCGTGCCGAACCGCCACGTGCCCGACCTCGCCGAGACGACGGCCGAGGAGCGCGACGAGCTCTCGCGCGTCTACCTCCGGCTGCTCCGCGGGGTCGACCGGCTCTACGACACGCCCACGCCGTACATCGCGGCCTGGCACCAGGCCCCGGTGCACGAGCATCGGGACGACGTCAGGCTCACGATGCAGCTGACGAGCCCGCGTCGCGCCGCCGACCGACTCAAGTACCTCGCCGGGTCCGAAGCCGCGATGGGCGCCTGGATCGGCGACGTGCCGCCCGAGACGCAGGCCGCAGCGCTGCGCACCGCCATCGAAGGAGTTGACCTGTGACCGACGCCGTCGCATCCGCCCAGCACCTCTTCGCCGAGCAGTACGGCCGTCGCCCCGCCGGCGTGTGGTCGGCACCCGGCCGCGTGAACCTCATCGGCGAGCACACCGACTACAACGACGGCTTCGTCTTCCCGTTCGCGATCGACCGTCGCACCACGGTCGCGCTGGGCGACCGCGACGACCGCGTCGTGCGGGTCTCGTCGACCTTCTCTCCCGAGACGATCGAGGTGCACCTCGACGCGCTCACCCCCGACGCGGTGAGCGGCTGGGCCGCATACCCGCTCGGCGTGGTGTGGGCGCTCGGCGAATCCGGCGCTGACCTCGCGCACGTGCGCGGCGTCGACCTGCACATCGACTCCGACGTGCCCGTCGGGGCCGGCCTCTCGTCGTCGGCGGCGATCGAGTGCGCGGTCGCGCTCGCGCTCGACGAGCACTGGGGCCTCGGCTTCGACCGCCCGACGCTCGCGAAGATCGGCCGCCTCGCCGAGAACCGGGTCGTCGGCGCGCCGACGGGCATCATGGACCAGTCCGCGTCGCTGCTCGGCGAGGCCGACGCGGCCGTGTTCCTCGACTGCCGCAGCCTCGACACCGACGTCATCCCGCTCGGCTTCACCGAGGCGGGCCTGTCGCTGCTCGTGATCGACACGCGCGTCAGCCACGCGCACGCGACCGGCGGCTACGCGGCGCGGCGAGCGTCGTGCGAGGCAGGTGCGGCCGCGCTCGGCGCGGAGTCCCTCCGCGAAGTGCGCGTCGACGACCTCGACCGCGCGCGCGACCTGCTCGACGACGAGACCTTCCGCCGCGTCCGTCACGTCGTCACCGAGAACCAGCGCGTGCTCGACACGGTCCGCACGCTGCGCGAGCAGGGCCCGGGCGCGATCGGACCGCTCCTCGACGCCTCGCACGTGTCGATGCGCGACGACTTCGAGATCTCGGTGCCCGAGCTCGACCTCGCGGTCGAGACCGCGCAGGCGAACGGCGCGATCGGCGCGCGCATGACGGGCGGCGGGTTCGGCGGTGCGGCGATCGCGCTCGTCATCGACGACCTCGTGCCCGTGATCGCGCGCAAGGTCGTCGAGGCGTTCGCGGAGCACGGCTTCCGCGAGCCGGGCGTGTTCACCGTGCACGCCGCGGAGGGCGCGCGACGCGACGCCTGAGCGGATCGGCCTCGCCGATGACGGAGCGGCCGGCCGGCCGACGCCGCCGCGAACGCGTCGGGAGCGACCCGTTTCCGCCGTCGACGGTTTCCAATAGCATCCGAGGAGTGGTCGACCCGGCCGGCCGACGCCGGCCACGGGCAGACGGGAGGCGCTCATGCCATCGACCCCACGCATCCTCACCGACCCGCTGGCGAACAGGGGAACCGCCTTCAGCCGCGAGGAACGCACGCGGCTCGGGCTGATCGGCCGTCTCCCCTCGGCGGTCGAGACCCTCGAGCAACAGGTCGCGAGGTGCTACGCGCAGCTCCAGCGGCACGATGCGGACATCGACAGGTACATCTACCTCGATCAGCTGCGCGAGCGCAATGAGGTGCTCTACTTCAGGCTGCTGATCGAGCACCTGGCCGAATTGCTCCCGATCGTCTACGACCCCACCATCGGCGAGGCGATCAAGAAGTGGTCGAGGGACTACCGGCAGTCGCGGGCGGTATACCTGTCGATCGACCGCGTCGAGGACGTCCCGACGTCCTTCGACGAACTGGGACTGGGGCCCGGCGACGTGGACCTGCTCGTGTGCTCCGATGCCGAGGAGATCCTCGGCATCGGAGACTGGGGCGTGAACGGCACCGACATCTCGGTCGGCAAGCTCGCCGTCTACACGGCGGCCGCGGGCATCGACCCCGCTCGCGTCCTCGCGGTCAACCTCGATTGCGGCACGGACAACGAGTCGCTGCTGAACGACCCGGCGTACCTGGGGAATCGCCACTCGCGCGTGCGCGGCGAGCGGTACGACGAGTTCATCGCCGCCTACCTGAGGGCGGCGTCGGAGAGGTTCCCGAACGCGCTCCTGCACTTCGAGGACTTCGGGCCCTCGAATGCGCGACGCATCCTCATGGAGAACTCCGACAGGTACCGCATCTTCAACGACGACATGCAGGGCACCGGTGCCATCGTCATGGCCGCGGTGTTCTCCAGCATGAAGGTGACCGGCCAGACGTTCGCAGACCAGCGCCTCGTCGTGTACGGCGCCGGGACCGCCGGGACCGGCATGGCCGATCAGATCCACGCGGGGATGATCCGGGCTGGGCTCTCCGACGCCGAGGCGAAGTCCCGGATCTGGCTCATCGACGTCGACGGCCTCGTCACCGACTCCATGGACGACCTGCCCGACTACCAGCAGGCGTACGCCCGCCCGGCCGCGGAGGTCGCCGACTGGGAGCGGAGCGGAGGCACGATCGGCCTGCTGGAGGTGGTGCAGCGGACCCGCCCCACCATCCTCATCGGCACGTCGACCGATCACGGCGCGTTCACCCGGGAGGTCGTGGAGGCGATGGCGGGTGGAGTGGACCGGCCCGTCATCCTGCCGCTGTCGAATCCGACGGAGAAGATCGAGGCGGTGCCGTCCGACATCATCCCGTGGTCGCGGGGGCGGGCGCTCGTCGCGACGGGCATCCCAGTGGAGCCGGTCGAGTACGAGGGAACGAGCTACGCCATCGGCCAGGGCAACAACGCGCTGCTCTACCCGGGGCTCGGCCTCGGCACGATCGTGTCGGGCGCGACCAGGGTCACCGACGGCATGCTGCTCGCCGCCGCGGAAGCCGTCGCCTCACAGGTCGATCCGACGACCCTCGGGGCCGCCATCCTCCCCCCGGTGTCGAACCTGCGCGCATCGTCCGCGACCGTCGCCGTGGCCGTCGCCCGCCAGGCCGCGGCGGAGGGCGTCGCGACGATCGACCATCCCGACCTCATCGAGGCGGTGCAGGAAGCCATGTGGCAACCCGTGTACCCGGACCCGCCGGTGCAGTGAGGTGCCGCCCTGCGGCGGAGGTCGACGCGGGACGGTGCCCCTCCGACGGCGCCCGTCGCGCAGCCTCGCACCCGCCGAAGCGGGTCGGGCTCAGCCCGGCTCGACCGCGGTGGGCGTGCCGCCCGTGATGCGCACGAGCTCGTCGAACGACGTCGGGAACACCGTCTTCGCGTGCCCGGCGGCGGCCCACACCTCGTCGTAGGTCGCGAGCTCGACGTCGACGAACGTGCGCACCGGCGCGGGGTGCCCCACGGGGGCGACCCCGCCGATGACCTGCCCGGTCGAGGCCTTCACGACCTCCTTCGACGCTCGGCCGATCGTTCCGCCGAGCTCGGCGCCGAGCCACTCGGTGTCGACGCGGTGCGCACCCGAGGTGAGCACCAGGATCGGCTCGTCGTCGAGCGTGAAGACGAGCGAGTTCGCGATCTGCCCGACCTCGACGCCGAGGGCCTCGGCGGCGAGCTTCGCCGTCGTCACCGCGTCGTCGAACCACACGATGCGCGGGTCGATCCCGTCGGCCACCAGTGCGGCGGCGACTCGGTCGACGGCGGCGTGCGAGGGGGCTGCGGTCTGCTCGGCGCTCATGCCTCGATCCTACGAGCGGATGCCGCGGCATCCGCTCGCCGGTCGGTGCCCCGGCCGTTCACCGCGCTGCCGTAGGGTTCGAGCGTGACCGCCTCGCCCGCACCGCACGACCGCCTGGCCCGCCGTCTCGGCCTCCGCGGCGCGGTCGCCATCGGGCTCGCCGCGATGATCGGCGCGGGAGTGTTCTCGGTGTGGGCCCCGGCGGCGCAGGCGGCGGGCGG
>NZ_SDPL01000022.1 GCF_004135055.1 Agromyces binzhouensis
CGAGGCGCCCGATGCGCCGGCGGCGGGCGACGCGCCCGACTCGGGCGACGCGTCCGACGCGACGGACCCGGTCGACGCGCCCGAGGCATCCGTCGACGCGACGGCGGCCCCGACCGACCGGGCGGATCCCGCCGCGTCATGACCCTCTTCGTCCTGCTCGCGCTCGTCACGGCGGTCGTCACGTTCGCCGGCTCGCTGGTGGTCTGGAAGCTGAGCCTGAAGTACCGGCTCTACCCGAAGATCCGCGAGCGCGACGTGCACACCCGGCCGACGCCGCGGCTCGGCGGCATCGCGATGTTCCTCGGCATCCTCGTCGGGTTCGCCGCGGCGGCCTGGATCTCGTCGCTCGGCATCGCCCGCTTCGCGAACCTGCAGATCGTGTTCCAGGATCCGTTCCAGGTGCTCGCGATCCTGCTCGCGGCGGGCCTCATCGTGGCGATCGGCGTCGCCGACGACATCTGGGACCTCGACTGGCTGACCAAGCTCGCCGGCCAGTTCATCGCCGCCGGCGTGATCGCCTGGCAGGGCGTGTCGATCGTCTCGCTGCCGATCGGCGCACCCGACGGCGGCATCACCGTGGGCTCGTCGTGGATGAGCGCGACGGTGACGGTCTTCACGATCGTGCTGGTCATGAACGCGATCAACTTCATCGACGGGCTCGACGGGCTCGTGGCGGGGGTCGCCCTCATCTCGAGCGGCGTGTTCTTCCTGTACTCGTACCTGCTCGTGCAGCAGACCTCGCCGACCAACTACTTCAACCTCGCATCGCTGCTCGCCGTGGTGGTCGTGGGCGCGTGCGCCGGCTTCCTGCCGCTGAACTGGCACCGCGCGAAGCTCTTCATGGGCGACGCCGGCGCGCTCCTCGTGGGGCTGCTCATGGCGACCTCGGCGATCGCGGTCACCGGGCAGGTCGACCCGTCGCAGCTCGGCACCGATGAGCTGTTCCCGGCATTCATCCCCATCATCATCCCGTTCGCCGTGCTGCTGATCCCGCTGCTCGACTTCGGGCTCGCGGTCGTCCGGCGCCTGCGCGCGGGCAAGTCGCCGTTCGCCGCCGACCGGAAGCACCTGCACCACCGCCTGCTCGACATGGGTCACTCCCACCTGCACGCGGTGCTCATCTTCTACGGCTGGACCGCGGTGGCCTCGTTCGGGTGCCTCCTCGCCTTCGTGCTGCCCGTCTACTTCGGCGTGGACTCGGGCTGGGCGTTCCTGTTCATCGGCGTCGGCTTCGTGGTCCTGGCCGCACTCACCCTGGCGCCCCTCGGCCGGCGCAAGCGCCAGACCGTGGCGGCAGAGGCGGATGCCGCGGGCATCACCTCGACGTCCGGCTTCGACGAGCTCGCCGCGACGGACCCCCGCAACGACGCCGACCCCCGACCCGTCCCCGATCGCCCAGCCCAGGGCGACCACCCCACAGGAGCCCGATGACCACCGCACCACGCGACCCCGCAGACCGCACGCCGACCTCCAACCCGGTCCTGCGCCGCGCCCTCTTCTGGGGCGGTGCGATCGCCGCCGCCATCGCCGTCGTCGGCGGCATCCTCGGTTTCGCGTTCGCAGGCACCGAGGGGCTCGTGAGCGCGCTGCTCGGCACGCTCCTCGCCGTGGCGTTCATGGGGATCACCGGGGCGAGCATCCTCCTCGCCAACCGCTTCGCAGGCTCCGACCTGTTCGTCGGCGCCTTCTTCGGCATCGTGCTCGGAGGATGGCTCCTGAAGTTCATCGTGTTCATCGTGCTCGTGGTGCTGCTGCGCGGTGTGGACTGGCTCGACCCCGTCGTGCTCTTCCTGTCGATCGTGGCGGGCGTGATCGGCTCGCTCGTGGTCGACGTCCTCGTCGTGGCGCGCTCCCGGCTGCCGTACGCGAGCGACGCGCAACTGCCGCCACCGCCGTCCGACGACTGACCGGAACGCCGCCCCGCGGGGCGGCGTTCCGCGTTCCGGGGGTCCGTACCGCGCCGCGTTCCCGGGGGCGGGCTCACGTCCGGAGCGGGGCCGTGGGGGAGCGTGGCGGCGCTGCATCCGCGGTGGCACGCGTCGTGGCATCCGTCGTGGCATGCGCCGATCGGCATGCTGGCCGGTCGGCGGCGACTTCTACGACGTGTGGCGATTCGGCGGAGCGCCGAAGTCTTGCTACAGTAGGGGCGATCCCCCACGGTTCCGCCCTGCTCAGGCATGGGCACGAACCGTTTCCATGTTCGTCGACGCGAGAGCCCAGCTCCACGCCCCGAAACAGGAGATAGCGCTGCTAGCGAACGCTGTGAACCTGCTGGTTCCGATTTCAACCGATGATGGTGAATTCCACGGGCCGTCGATCGAGGAGTTCTTCCCCGGCGCCCTCCTCTTCGAGGGCACGCCCTTCGAGATCAACCGCATCATGCTCGTCCGCTTCATCGCGGTCGCGGCGCTGCTGCTGATCTTCTGGCTCGGCACGCGAAGCATGCGCATCGTCCCGGGCCGATTCCAGAGCATCGTCGAGATGGGCCTGGACTTCATCCGCGTCGGCGTGGCCGACGACCTGCTCGGCAAGAAGGACGGCAAGCGGTTCCTGCCGATCCTGACGTCCATCTTCTTCATGGTGCTGTTCATGAACATCACCGGCATCATCCCGGGCCTGAACATCGCGGGCACGTCGGTCATCGGCGTCCCGCTCGTGCTCGCGATCGTGTCGTACGTCACGTTCATCTATGCCGGCATCAAGCAGAGCCCCAAGAACTTCTTCAAGAACTCGCTCTTCCCCTCGGGCGTGCCGTGGCCGGTGTACATCATCGTCACGCCGATCGAGCTCATCTCGACGTTCGTCATCCGCCCCGTCACGCTGACGCTGCGACTCATGATGAACATGATCGTCGGCCACCTCCTGCTCGTGCTCTTCTTCGCGGCGACGCAGTTCTTCATCTTCAACCTCGGCGGCTGGTACACCCTGCTCGGCGTCGGAACGCTGGCCTTCGGCTTCGTGTTCACGCTGTTCGAGATCCTCGTCGCCGTCCTGCAGGCCTACGTCTTCACGCTCCTCACCGCGGTCTACATCCAGCTCGCGGTGGCGGAGGAGCACTGAGCCAGGGCGCCCGCCCGATCACACCCCAAGAAAGGAAACCCCAACGTGGACGCAACCACCGTTCTCGCTGAGATCAACGGCAACATCGCGACGGTCGGCTACGGCCTCGCCGCCATCGGCCCCGCCATCGGCGTCGGCATCGTCGTCGGCAAGACCATCGAGGGCGTGGCTCGTCAGCCCGAGCTCGCCGGCCGCCTGCAGGTGCTGATGTGGATCGGTATCGCCTTCACCGAGGCGCTCGCCTTCATCGGTATCGCGACCTACTTCATCTTCGTCTGATCGTCCCGTCCCAACTGAGGAGGCCAACGTGCTTCATGCAGTGCTGAGAGCTGCAACCGAGGGCGAGACTCAAAACCCGGTGCTTCCGGCGACCTACGACATCGTCTGGTCGGCGGTCTGCTTCGCCATCATCCTCGTCTTCTTCTGGCTGTACGCGCTTCCGCGCATGCAGAAGCTGCTCGACGAGCGCGCCGAGGCGATCGAGGGCAACATCGCGAAGGCCGACGAGGCCCAGCGCAAGGCCGAGGCCGCCCTCGAGGAGTACACCGCCCAGCTCGCCGACGCGCGCGCCGAAGCGGGCAAGATCCGAGAGACCGCCCGCGAGGACGGCAAGAAGATCGTCGCCGAGGCCAAGGAGCAGGCGTCGACCGAGGTCGCCCGCATCAACGCGAGCGCGCAGGCGCAGATCGAGGCCGAGCGCCAGTCGGCCCTGGTGTCGCTGCGATCCGAGGTGGGCACCATCGCCATCGACCTCGCATCGGGCGTCGTCGGCGAGTCGCTCTCCGACGATGCCAAGGCCAAGGCCGTCGTCGACCGCTTCCTCGCCGACCTCGAGGCGTCCGAGCAGGCCGCCGCAGGGGGGAAGAAGTAGTCCATGGGCAGCGCAACGAGAGAGGCCCTGGCCGGCACGCGAGCCGAGCTCGCGGCGCTCGGCCGGGCCGAGCTCCCGGTGGCCGGCGACCTCCTCGCCGCGACCCGGGTGATCGCGGCCACGCCGCAGCTGCGGACCGCCCTCACCGACAACGAGGCCGACCTGGCCCAGAAGACCGAGCTCGTGCAGCGGGTCTTCGGCGGCAGGGTGGCTCCGGCCACGGCGTCGTTGCTCGTGAGCGCGGCGTCGCAGCGGTGGTCCTCCGCAGCCGACTTCCTCGACGGACTCGAGGAGCTCGGCTTCCGGGTGGCCGCGGACGCCGCGGGTGAGGTGGAGGTCGACGGCGAGCTGTACGCGTTCCAGCGCACGGTCGCGTCCGACGCCGAGCTCGAACTGGCCCTCGGGTCCAAGCTCGGTTCCCCCGAGGCGAAGGTCGCGCTCGTCGAGCGGCTGCTCGGCTCGAAGGCGGCACCGGCGACGACGCTGATCGTCCGTCACCTCGTGCAGTCCCCCCGTGGCCGTCGAATCGGAGAGATGCTGCGCCACGCGGCATCCGTCCTCGCCGACCAGCGCGGATTCGACGTCGCCACGGTGACCTCGGCCGCACCCTTGAACGACGACCAGATCGCCCGCCTCGAGCGCACGCTCGGGGCCCAGGCCGGCCGCCGCATCCGCTTCGACGCCATCGTGGACCCCGCCGTCCTCGGCGGCGTCCGGGTGCAGATCGGCGACGACGTCATCGACGGCAGCGTCGCCAGCCGCCTCAGCGACTTGAGGCAGAAGCTCGCCGGCTGACGCCGGCCGACAACGACCGGCGTGCTGCGCCGCGACACATCAGTAGCTGTACAAGCGGTACAGAACAGGGCCTGGCCCTTCAGAAAAGGAAATGGCAATGGCAGAACTCTCCATCAGCCCCGACGAGATCCGTTCGGCTCTCTCGGAGTTCGCCCGCGACTACGAGCCGGGCGCGGCGCAGAAGACCGAGGTCGGGTACGTGACCGACGCGGCCGACGGCATCGCCCACGTCGAGGGCCTGCCCTCGGTCATGGCGAACGAGCTCATCCGCTTCGCGGACGGCACGCTCGGCCTCGCGCTGAACCTCGACGAGGACGAGATCGGTGTCGTCGTGCTCGGCGAGTTCACCGGCATCGAGGAGGGCATGGAGGTGACCCGCACGGGCGAGGTGCTCTCGGTGCCCGTGGGCGAGGGCTACCTCGGCCGTGTCGTCGACCCCCTCGGCGCACCGATCGACGGTCTCGGCGAGATCGCGACCGACGGTCGCCGCGCGCTCGAGCTCCAGGCGCCGGGCGTCATGCAGCGCAAGTCGGTGCACGAGCCGCTGCAGACCGGCATCAAGGCGATCGACGCGATGATCCCGGTCGGCCGCGGCCAGCGCCAGCTCATCATCGGCGACCGCCAGACCGGCAAGACCGCGATCGCGATCGACACGATCATCAACCAGAAGGCGAACTGGGAGTCGGGCGACCCGACCAAGCAGGTCCGCTGCATCTACGTCGCGATCGGCCAGAAGGGCTCGACCATCGCCTCGGTCAAGGGCGCCCTCGAGGACGCCGGCGCGATGGAGTACACGACCATCGTCGCGGCCCCCGCCTCGGACCCGGCCGGCTTCAAGTACCTCGCCCCGTACACCGGCTCGGCCATCGGCCAGCACTGGATGTACGCCGGCAAGCACGTCCTGATCATCTTCGACGACCTGTCGAAGCAGGCCGAGGCCTACCGCGCCGTGTCGCTGCTCCTCCGCCGCCCGCCGGGCCGCGAGGCGTACCCGGGTGACGTCTTCTACCTGCACTCCCGCCTGCTCGAGCGCTGCGCCAAGCTCTCGGACGAGCTGGGCGCCGGCTCGATGACCGGTCTTCCGATCATCGAGACCAAGGCCAACGACGTCTCGGCCTACATCCCGACCAACGTGATCTCGATCACCGACGGCCAGATCTTCCTCCAGTCCGACCTGTTCAACTCGAACCAGCGTCCGGCGGTCGACGTCGGCATCTCGGTCTCCCGAGTCGGCGGCGACGCGCAGGTCAAGTCGATCAAGAAGGTCTCGGGCACGCTGAAGCTCGAGCTGGCGCAGTACCGCTCGCTCGAGGCGTTCGCGATGTTCGCATCCGACCTCGATGCGGCCAGCCGCCGCCAGCTCGAGCGCGGCGCGCGCCTGACCGAGCTGCTCAAGCAGCCGCAGTACTCGCCGTACCCGGTGGAGGAGCAGGTCGTCTCGATCTGGGCCGGCACCAACGGCAAGCTCGACGAGGTCCCCGTCGAGGACATCCTGCGCTTCGAGCGCGAGTTCCTCGACTACCTCGGCCGCAACACGTCGGTGCTCTCGGACCTCCGCGAGTCCAACGTCCTCTCCGACGAGACGGTCGCGACCCTCGAGTCCGAGGTCGACAACTTCAAGCTCGAGTTCCAGACCGGCGAGGGCAAGCCGCTCGCCTCGGTCGGCAGCGAGAAGTTCGAGGCGATCGACGAGGAAGAGGTCGGCCAGGAGAAGATCGTCAAGGGTCGTCGCTAGTCGTTTCCGCCGTCCCTGAGGCTCTCGGGGACGGGCCATCGGCCGCACCGAGAGCCTCAGGAACAGGAAGCCAGGACACAGGAGAAACATGGGAGCGCAGCTTCGGGTCTACCGCCAGAAGATCAAGTCGGCGCAGACGACCAAGAAGATCACGCGAGCGATGGAGCTCATCTCCGCTTCGCGGATCCAGAAGGCGCAGGCGCGCGTCGCCGCGTCGACGCCGTATTCCGACGCGATCACGCGCGCGGTGTCCGCGGTGGCGAGCTACTCGAACGTCTCGCACGTGCTCACGACCGAGCCCGAGCGGGTCGACCGCGCCGCGATCGTGATCTTCACCTCGGATCGCGGTCTCGCGGGTGCGTTCAACTCGCAGGTCCTGCGTGAGTCGGAGGAGCTCGCCGAGCTCCTCCGCAGCCAGGGCAAGGAGGTCGTGTACTTCCTCATCGGCCGCAAGTCGGTCGGGTACTTCTCGTTCCGCCGCCGCGACTACGAGCGCAGCTGGATCGGCGGCACCGACAACCCCGAGTTCGACACGGCCAAGGAGGTCGCGGACGCCGTCCTCGAGGCCTTCCTCCGCGACAGCGCCGACGGGGGCGTCGACGAGATCCACATCGTCTACAACCGGTTCGTCAGCCGCATCACGCAGGTTCCGGTCGTCACGCGACTGCTGCCGCTCGAGGTCGTCGAGGCGGAGGAGGAGGCCGCGCCCTCGGGCAAGGTGGAGGTCTTCCCCCTCTACGAGTTCGAGCCCGACGCCGAGACCGTCCTCGACGGACTGCTCCCGGTGTACATCGAGAGCCGCATCTTCAACGCCATGCTGCAGTCGGCCGCCGCGAAGCACGCGGCCACGCAGAAGGCGATGAAGTCGGCCACCGACAACGCCGACAAGCTGATCACGGACTACACGCGACTGGCCAACGAGGCCCGCCAGTCCGAGATCACGCAGCAGATCGCAGAAATCGTGGGTGGAGCGGACGCGCTCTCCTCCTCGAAGTAGCCAAGATTCAGCCAGAAGGAAGAGAACATGACTGACACCGCAACCGCGCCAGTCCAGGACAAGACGGGCGCCGTGGGCCGCATCGCCCGCGTGACCGGCCCCGTCGTCGACATCGAGTTCCCGCACGACTCGATCCCCGAGATCTACAACGCCCTCACGACGACCATCACGATCGGCGAGGACACGACGAAGCTGACGCTCGAGGTCGCCCAGCACCTCGGCGACGACGTCGTCCGTGCCATCGCCCTGAAGCCGACCGATGGCCTCGTCCGCGGCCAGGAGGTGCACGACACCGGTGCGCCGATCTCCGTGCCCGTCGGCGACGTGACCAAGGGCAAGGTCTTCAACGTGATCGGCGAGGTGCTGAACGGCGAGCCCGGCGAGACGATCGAGATCACCGAGCGCTGGCCGATCCACCGCAAGCCGCCGAGCTTCGACCAGCTCGAGTCCAAGACCCAGCTCTTCGAGACCGGCATCAAGGTCATCGACCTCCTCACCCCGTACGTGCAGGGCGGCAAGATCGGCCTGTTCGGCGGTGCGGGCGTCGGCAAGACGGTCCTCATCCAGGAGATGATCCAGCGCGTCGCGCAGGACCACGGCGGCGTTTCGGTGTTCGCCGGCGTCGGCGAGCGGACGCGTGAAGGCAACGACCTCATCCACGAGATGGAGGAGGCGGGCGTCTTCGACAAGACCGCCCTCGTCTTCGGGCAGATGGACGAGCCCCCGGGGACGCGTCTGCGCGTCGCCCTCTCGGCGCTGACCATGGCGGAGTACTTCCGCGACGTGCAGAAGCAGGACGTGCTCCTCTTCATCGACAACATCTTCCGCTTCACGCAGGCGGGTTCCGAGGTGTCGACGCTGCTCGGTCGCATGCCGTCGGCGGTGGGCTACCAGCCCAACCTGGCCGACGAGATGGGCGTCCTGCAGGAGCGCATCACCTCGACGCGCGGTCACTCGATCACCTCGCTCCAGGCGATCTACGTCCCTGCCGACGACTACACCGACCCCGCGCCGGCGACGACGTTCGCGCACCTCGATGCGACGACCGAGCTCTCGCGCGAGATCGCGTCGAAGGGTCTCTACCCCGCGGTCGACCCGCTGACCTCGACGTCGCGCATCCTCGACCCCCGGTACCTGGGCGAGGACCACTACCGCGTGGCGACGACCGTCAAGCAGATCCTCCAGAAGAACAAGGAGCTGCAGGAGATCATCGCGATCCTCGGTGTCGACGAGCTCTCCGAGGAGGACAAGATCACGGTGTCGCGCGCGCGCCGCATCCAGCAGTTCCTCTCGCAGAACACCTACATGGCGAAGAAGTTCACGGGTGTCGAGGGTTCGACGGTTCCGCTCAAGGACACCATCGAGTCGTTCGACGCGATCGCCCGTGGTGACTTCGACCACGTCGCCGAGCAGGCGTTCTTCAACGTCGGCCCGATCTCCGACGTCGAGGAGAAGTGGGCGCAGATCCAGAAGGAGAACGGCTGACCATGGCCGCCCTCAACGTGAGCGTCGTCGCGGCCGACCAGGAAGTCTGGGCGGGCGAGGCGAGCATGGTGGTGGCGCGCACCGTCGAAGGCGAGATCGGCATCCTGCCGGGTCACGAGCCGATGCTCGCGATCCTCGCCGGCGGCGAGGTGCGCGTCACCCTGCCCGGCGGCGAGAAGATCACCGCGACCGCGGAGGACGGGTTCCTCTCGGTGCAGTCCGACGCGGTGCAGGTCGTCGCGTCGCGCGCCGCCCTCGCCTGAGGGAGCGCGGATGCAGGGGGAGCAGTCGTTCGACCGTCAGTTCGGTGACCTGAGCGTCACGCAGCTGATCGTCATGGCCGGGCTGCCGGGAGCGGGCAAGTCGACGATCGGTGAGATCGTCGGCGCCCGCCTCGGCGCCACGGTCGTGTCCGTCGATCCGATCGAGTCCGCGATCCTGCGGGCGGGCATCGACGCCGACCAGCCGACGGGACTGGCCGCCTACCTGGTCGCAGAGCAGATCGCGGAGAAGGAACTCGATTCCGGCCGCACCGTGATCGTCGATGCCGTGAACGCGGCCGAGTCGGCACGTCTGCAGTGGCGGGACCTGGCTGAGCGCGCCGAGGTGCCCCTCCGCGTCATCGAGGTCGTCTGCTCCGACGCATCCGTGCACAAGCAGCGACTCGAGAAGCGCGAGCGCAACCTTCCGCACCTCGATGAGACCACCTGGCGTGCCGTCGAGCAGAGCCTCGACGGGTATGCGCCGTGGACGGGCCCGTCCTCCGCCCTCCCTCGGGTGACCATCGACAGCGTGGAGGCGCTCGGCGTGAACGTCGAGGCCGCGCTGGCCTTCATCGCCGAGTAGTGCTCCTCCTGCTGCCGCCCTCCGAGACCAAGCGCGACGGAGGCGATCCGATCGCACTGTCGCTGGACGCGCTCTCGTTTCCCTCACTCCGCGATGCGCGGCAGCGGGTGCTCACGGCGACGTCCGAGCTGGCGGCGGATGCCGACGCGATGATGCGCGCGCTGAAGCTCGGCCCACGGCAGGCCGCCGAGGTCGATCGCAACCGTCAGCTGTGGACCTCGCCCACCATGCCCGCGCTCGACCGGTACACCGGCGTGCTGTACGACGCCCTCGACGCCGCGAGCCTCGATCCTGCGGCCCGCGCGTACGCCGCCGAGCACGTCGCCGTGCACTCGGCGCTGTTCGGGATCGTCGGGGCCGCCGATCGCATCCCGGCCTACCGGCTCTCGCACGACTCGCGCCTCCCGGACCTGCGTCTGAAGGCGCAGTGGCGTGAACCGATCCGCGGGGTGCTCGCCGGGCACCCCGGACTCATCGTCGACCTCCGTTCGGAGGGGTACGTCGACCTCGGTCCCGCTCCCGTCCGAGCCGATTCGGTGTTCCTCCGCGTCGTGTCCGTCGATTCCGGCGGTCGCCGCCGGGCACTGAACCACTTCAACAAGCGGGCGAAGGGCAGCTTCACCCGTGCACTGCTGGAAGCGCGCCCCGCCCTGGAGACGCGCGATGACCTGATGGAGTGGTGCGCCGACGCCGGGTTCCGGCTCGAGCTCGGCGCCGAGCGGACTGCGGCACCCGTCGAGCTCGAGCTCGTCGCCTGATCACACTCGCCGATCAGACGCCGTCGGCGGCGAACGCTGACGGCGTGGCGTTCGACGCACCGGCTCCACCCTGCCCGGAGCGATGGCATCCGGCGAGGTGGTCGTCGACCATGCCCATCGCCTGCATGAGCGCGTACATCGTGGTCGGTCCGACGAAGCGGAAGCCGAGCGAGCGCAGGCGCCTGCTGAGCGCCGTCGACTCCGTGGTGGTCGCCGGCATCTCGGTGAAGCTGACGAGCGGCTCGGGGCGCGGCGGCGGCGCGAACCCCCACAGCAGATCGTCGAGCGTGCCGTCGAGGGCGAGTGTCGCTCGCGCGTTGGAGATCGTGGCCTCGATCTTGCCCCGATGGCGGATGATGCGAGCATCGCCCAGGAGTCGCTCGACGTCGCCCGCGTCCATGGCGGCGACGCGCTCGGGGTCGAACCCGTGGAAGACCTCGCGGAAGGCAGGACGCCGCCGCAGGATCGTGATCCACGAGAGACCCGCCTGGAAGCCCTCGAGGCAGAGCTTCTCGAACAGGACGTCGGAGTCGTGCTGGGGAGTGCCCCACTCCTCGTCGTGGTACCTGCGGTACTCGGGATCCGAGGCGCCCCACGCGCATCGCGCCAGTCCGTCATCGCCGACGACGACGTCGGGCCGGGCGGGCCCGGTCACGCCGCGAAGCCGATCTGCTCGTGCCCGAGCAGCCAGAGCTTCGTCGGGATCCCCTCGCCGCCCGAGTAGCCGGTGATCCGACCGTCGGACGCGAGCACGCGGTGGCAGCCGACGATGATCGGCATCGGGTTGGCGCCGACGGCGCCGCCGATGGCGCGGGCGGAGCCCGGACGACCGACGGCCGCCGCGAGGGCGCCGTAGGAGGTCGCCTCGCCCCACCCGAGGCGTTGGAGCTCGGCCCACACGGCGCGCTGAAACGGCGTGCCATCGAGCCGGACGGGGAGGTCGAAGCTCGTGCGCCGGCCGTCGAAGTACTCCTCGAGCTCGACACGTGCGGACTCGAGCAGGGGCGACGTGCGCTCCGGGAGGTCGTCATGCGGAAGCGCACCGTCGCGCTCGATCGCGAGCGAGGTGAGCGCTCGGTCGTCGGCCTGGAGCTCGATCCGCCCGATCGGGCTGGCGAGACGGATGAGATACGGGGAGTTCATGGTTCGAGGATAGGCGGGGCATCCGTCATCGACTGGCGGGAATCGGACACCGCAGGATCCGGAACGGAATGCGTCCATGTTGAGGACAGGTCCGCACGGGCGGACCGGAGCCGTCCTCCACATCCCCGCGGACGTCCTGTGGGTCACCGGGTCCGGAGACCGGCCTGCGGCATCGCCGGCACTCGCACGACGATGCCCGCATGACGACCATCATCCGCGCCGGCGCTGCGCACGACTTCCTCGCCCTCGTCCCCGTCCTCGCCGGCTACCGGCCGGCACGGTCGCTCGTGTGCGTCGCCTTCGACGGCAACCGCACGTCGGCGGTGCTCCGGTACGACCTGCCGGATCCCGCCCGGGCCGACGACGTCGTGGCATCGCTGCTCGGGACGCTCTGCCGGATCCCGAGCATCGACGGGATCGTCCCCATCGCGTACGGCGAGCGGCCGTTCGACGGAGCGGGCCTACCGCAGCGCGACATCCTCGAACGCGTCGTCGAACGTGCCGAGCGCGCCGGATTCGACGTCCGCGACGCGCTGACGGTCGCCCCGAACGGCTGGGGCTCGCTGTTCGACGCCCACCTTCCCGCCACGGGGCGGGCGCTCCGCCTCATCGAGGAGAGCGGAGCGGTCTCGGCGGCATCGAGGGAGGTGACGGAGCTCGCCGCGGGCATCGTCGACTCCGCCGTCGACCTCGTCCGCATCCCGGAGCCGACACCCGCACTCGCCGGGCGCATCCGCGAGCTCCTCGACGGGATGGACGGCCTCGTCGGGGCCGCGCGGGAGGCCACGCTCCGAGGTGTCGAAGACGCGCTGGGCGACGCCGTGGATCCGATCGTCCTCGTCGAACGGATCGTCGCTGCGCCCGGGCGCGGCACTGCCGAGGAGCTCGCCTGGCTCCTCGAGCTCGCCGCGCAGCCGGCCATCCGCGATGCGATCATGCTCCAGGCGGCATTCGGGCCGGTCGTCGGGGAACTCGCGCTGGACTCTGCGGACGAGGCGTGCCGGCACCCACGGGTGGCGCCCGTCCACGAATCGGTCGGCGGTGCCGCGCCGGACGCGCCGGGCGCGGACGGAAAGGAGTGCGGAGACGGCGTCCTGTCGAGGCTCATGCTCGGTCGTTCGACGATCCGACCCGATGCGGATCGGGTGCATGCGGTACTCGACGTCCTGGCCACCGCCATCGCCAACGCCCCGACCGGCCGCCGCACCGGTGCGCTCTGCATCGCGGCCTGGCTCTCATGGGCGCTCGGTCGTGGATCCGCGGCGGGCGCGTTCATCGACATCGCGCTCGCGGAGACTCCCGACCACACGATGGCCGGGCTCCTGCATCGCTTCCTCGCCCTCGGCGAGCTTCCCGAGTGGGCGTTCTCGGCCCCCGTTCCCGGGCCCGGCCCGACCTCGGTCGACGCCGTGCAGCGCGGGAACGCGGGGGCGCGACCGACGGGACGATGAAGCGCCCGGACCCCAGGGGTCCGGGCGCTTCATCGGGGCGGCTCGCTCACGACATCCGTCGCCGCGGCGCGGAGCGTCAGAGGCGGTTCGCCGCCTCGGTGAGCACGCCGCGAAGGATCTGCTCGATCTCGCGGAACTCGGCCGGGCCGATCGTCAGCGGAGGTGCGAGCTGGATGACGGGGTCGCCGCGGTCGTCGGCACGGCAGTACAGGCCCGCGTCGAAGAGCGCCTTGGAGAGGAACCCGCGGAGCAGCCGCTCCGACTCGTCGTCGTCGAAGGTCTCGCGCGTGGCCTTGTCCTTGACGAGCTCGATGCCGAAGAAGTACCCGTCGCCACGGACATCGCCGACGATCGGGATGTCGAGGAGCTTCTCGAGCTCCGCGCGGAACAGCGGCGAGTTCTCGCGCACGCGCTCGTTGAGCCGCTCCTCCTCGAAGATGTCCAGGTTCTCGAGTGCGACGGCCGCCGAGACCGGGTGACCACCGAAGGTGTACCCGTGGTAGAAGCTCGTCGTCCCCGTCTTGAAGGGCTCGTAGATCTTCTCCGAGACGATCGTCGCGCCGATGGGGGAGTAACCCGAGGTCATCGCCTTCGCGCACGTGATCATGTCGGGGACGTAGCCGTACGCGTCGCACGCGAACATGTGGCCGATGCGTCCGAACGCCGCGATGACCTCGTCGGAGACCATGAGCACGTCGTACTTGTCGCAGATCTCGCGCACCCGCTGGAAGTAGCCGGGAGGCGGCGGGAAGCATCCGCCGGAGTTCTGGATCGGCTCGAGGAAGACCGCTGCGACCGTCTCGGGACCCTCGAAGAGGATCATCTCCTCGATGCGGTCCGCCGCCCAGAGGCCGAACGCCTCGAGGTCGTCCGCCGGTCCGCCCATCTCCGCCGCGCGGTAGAAGTTGGTGTTCGGCACGCGGAACCCGCCGGGCGTGATCGGCTCGAACATCTGCTTCATGGCGGGGATGCCCGTGATCGCGAGGGCGCCCTGCGGCGTGCCGTGGTAGGCGACCGAGCGCGAGATGACCTTGTGCTTGGTCGGGATGCCGCGGAGCTTCCAGTAGTACTTCGCGAGCTTGAACGCCGTCTCGACGGCCTCGCCGCCGCCGGTGGAGAAGAACACCCGGTTGAGGTCGCCCGGCGCGTAGTCGGCGAGGCGGTCCGCGAGTTCGATCGCCGCGGGGTGGGCGTAGGACCAGATCGGGAAGAACGCGAGCTCCTCCGCCTGCTTGGCGGCGACCTCGGCCAGGCGGCGACGCCCGTGTCCGGCGTTCACGACGAAGAGGCCCGACAGTCCGTCGAAGTACTTCCTGCCCTGGGCGTCGAACACGTGGTGGCCCTCGCCGCGCGTGATGATGGGCACGCCGTGCTCCTCCATCGTGGACTGGCGCGCGAAGTGCATCCAGAGATGGTCCTTCGCCTTCTGCTGCAGCGCGGCGTCGTCGAAGCCGGCGGTGCCGAGTTGCGCAGGCGCGTCGAGGGTGGTCATCGGGATCTCCTTCCGGGCGACGCCGCAGTCAGCGGGTGCCCCAGTTGTAGAACTGCTTCTGCAGCTTCAGGTAGACGAACGTCTCCGTGGTCTGGACCCCGTCGAGGTTGCGGATGCGCGAGTTGAGCAGCGTGATGAGCTGGTCGTCGTCCTCGCAGACCACCTCGGCCAGCAGGTCGAAGCTGCCCGCGGTGAGCACCACGTAGTCGATCTCGGGGATGGCCGCGAGCTCCTCTGCGAGCACGCGGGTGTCGCCGGTGGCGCGGATGCCGATCATCGCCTGGCGGGTGAAGCCGAGCTGCATGGGGTCGGTCACGGCCACGATCTGCATCACGCCGGCCTCGGTGAGGCGCTGGACACGCTGGCGTACGGCCGCCTCGCTGAGTCCCACCGCCTTGCCGATGTCCGCGTAGGAACGCCGACCGTCGGCCTGGAGCTGTTCGATGATCGCCTTGGAGACGTCGTCGAGCTGCACCGGCCGGTGGTTCGTCGGGCGGTTCCCGTTCGTCATGCGTTCGATCATGACAGTGCTCGTATCGAATCACAAGCGATTCCGTCGATTCTGCAGGTGATCGCGACGGATTCCATCGTCTGAACGCTTCCCTTCGGACCGGTCCTGTGCGAGCATGGTCGGCACCCGCTCCCGACCTCGCCGGCGCGCCCTCGAGGCGCGCCCTCGAACCGGCGGAGCGGTCGCACACGACATCCGACGGAGGAAATCCCGTGACCGAGCTCCTGCGCAACTTCATCGGCGGCGCCTACGTCGACGCGCGCACCGATGAGACCCTCGACCTCGTCGACCCCGCGACCGAGGAGGTCTACGCGAGCGCGCCGATCTCGACCGCTGCCGACATCGACGCCGCCTACGCCGCCGCATCGTCCGCGTTCGAGCAGTGGGGCGAGACGACGCCGGCCGAGCGCCAGCTGGCGCTGTTCCGCATCGCCGATGCGATGGAGGAACGCGCGGAGGAGTTCGCCGACCTCGAGTCCCAGGACACCGGCAAGCCTCGAGCGACCCTGGTCGCCGACGAGATCCTGCAGTCGGTCGACCAGCTCCGGTTCTTCGGCGGCGCGGCCCGGAACCTCGAGGGCCGAGCGGCCGCCGAGTACCTCGCCGACCACACCTCGTTCGTCCGTCGCGAGCCGATCGGCGTGATCGGCCAGGTGGCGCCGTGGAACTACCCGCTGAACATGGCCGTGTGGAAGATCGCACCCGCGATCGCGGCCGGGAACACCGTCGTCCTGAAGCCCTCGGACACCACCCCGCTCGCGACGCTGAAGCTCGCCGAGGTCGCCGCCGAGTTCCTTCCGGCCGGAGTGCTCAACGTCGTGACCGGCGACCGCGCCACCGGTGCGGCCCTGCTCCAGCACGCGACCCCCGAGATGGTCGCCATCACCGGCTCGGTCCGCGCCGGCATGGAGGTCGCACGTGCCGCGGCATCCGACCTCAAGCGCGTCCACCTCGAACTCGGCGGCAAGGCGCCCGCGATCGTGTTCGACGACGTCGACCTCCAGTCGGCCGCCGAGGGAATCGTGTCGGCCGCGTACTTCAACGCCGGACAGGACTGCACGGCGGCGACCCGAGTGCTGGTGCACGAGTCCGTGCACGACGAGCTCGTCGCGGCCCTCGTCGAGCGCATCCGCACGAGCGCACGCACCGGCGGGCCCCGAGAGGACGGCGTGTTCTACGGGCCGCTCAACAACCCCACCCAGCTCGCCAACGTCTCCGGGTTCATCGACCGCCTGCCGGACCACGCCGACCTCGCCGTCGGCGGCCGGCGCCAGGGGGATCGCGGCTACTTCTGGGAGGCCACCGTCGTCACCGGCCTGCGCCAGGACGACGAGGCCGTGCAGCGCGAGATCTTCGGGCCGGTGCTGACCGTGCAGGCGTTCCGGGAGGAGCGCGATGCGCTCGCCATGGCGAACGGCGTCGACTACGCGCTCGCGGCGTCCGTGTGGACGCGCGACCACGGTCGGGCCATGCGGTTCGCCAAGCACCTCGACTTCGGCTGCGTGTGGATCAACACCCACATCCCGTTCGTCTCCGACATGCCGCACGGCGGATTCAAGCACTCCGGGTACGGCAAGGACCTCTCGCAGTACGGATTCGAGGACTACACGCGCCTGAAGCACGTCATGAGCTTCATCGGCTGAACCGGCCGCTCGATGCCAGACTGGACCCCATGGTCGATGGTGCGGTGCGCCGCCGGGACGAGCCCGGTTCCCCGGAGTGGGACGTCGTCGTGGGCTCCCGCTTCATCGCGGCGGTCGGGGCGCCTGCGCCGGACCGGGTCCTGACGCGGCTCGCCGAGTGCGCGGGCCGCGACCCGCTCGAGCTCGAGGAGCTCGTGGCCGGCATCCCGATGGGTGCGGGCGGCGTCGAGCACTTCGCGCTGGTCTGGTGGCCGGAGTCGGGCGACCCGATCACCGCGATCGTCCGCGGCGACGCCGTCATCGACCTCGCGTCGCCGGGCGGTGCCCGCCGACTCGATTCGCGCGGCATCACGCCGTGGCACCTCGCCGAGTTCACCGCCGTCACACGCCTGCGCGTCGCGGGTGCCGCATCGCCGCTCGACGAGGTGCGGCAGGCCGGCCTCCGCGGCACGCCCAT
>NZ_SDPL01000220.1 GCF_004135055.1 Agromyces binzhouensis
CGCAGGCGGACCCGACGGTCGCGATGCCCGGGCTCGAGGCATCCGCCCCGTCGCGCCGCCGTCGCCCCGCCGGCGACGGCCCGCTCGCGCGCTTCGCGAAGCTCGTGCTGCCGCCGATCGCCCTCTTCGTGGTGGTCGTGGTGCTCGTGGAGCTCGTCGTGGTCGCCGCGGGCATCCCGCCGTTCGTGCTCGCCAGCCCCTCCGCGATCTTCGACCAGCTCGTGCAGTACGCCCCGCAGGTGCTCGCGGCGACCCTCGCGACCGGCCTGAACGCGCTCATCGGCCTCCTGATCGGCGCGGTCATCGGCGTGCTGCTCGCGATCGCGGCATCCGTCGCCAGGCCGATCGACGGCATGCTCGCGCCCGTCGTCGCCGCGGTCGCGGTCGTGCCGATCGTCGCACTCGCCCCGGTGTTCTACACGCTGTTCGGCTCGACGTCGGAGGTGGCGCGCATCCTGATCGCGTCGATCGCGGCGTTCGTGCCCGTGTTCCTGAACACGCTGCGCGGACTCCGGCAGGTGCGGCCCGTGCATCGCGACCTCATGCGGTCGTACGCGGCGACGCCGTCGCAGCTGACCCGGCTCGTCACGATCCCGTCGGCGCTGCCGCACTTCTTCACGGGCCTCCGGATCGCCTCGTCGCTCGCGGTCATCTCCGCCCTCGTCGCCGAGTACTTCGGCGGGCCGCGCCAGGGCCTCGGCTCGGCGATCACGACCGCCGCCGCATCGAGCGCGTACGCCCGTGCGTGGGCGTTCGTCATCGGCGCCATCCTGCTCGGCCTCGTCTTCTTCGTCCTCACCAGCCTGGTCGAGAGGATCGCCTCGCGCCACCGATGACCCCGACCCCGCCGGCCGACGCCGTCCGGCCCCAGCCACCGGCACCGCCGGTCGGAACCGCACCACGAGCACCACCACCAAGAGAGGAATGCACATGAAGCGCAACCGGATCCTCGCGGGCGCGGCGGCAGCAGCCGCGACCGCGCTCGTGCTCGCCGGCTGCTCCAGCGGGAGCAGCGACTCGGGCGACGGCGGCGACACCGCCGACGGCGAGCTCACCCCCGTGACCCTGCAGCTGCAGTGGCTCACGCAGGCCCAGTTCGGCGGCTACTACCTGGCCGAGGCGAACGGCTACTGGGAGGAGCTCGGCCTCGACGTCGAGATCATCCCGGGCGCCGTCGACATCGTGCCCCAGGACGTGCTCGCCGCCGGCGACGTCGACTTCGCGATCGCGTGGGTGCCGAAGGCGCTCGCCTCGATCGAGGCCGGCGCGAACATCACGAACATCGCGCAGATCTTCGAGCGCAGCGGCACGCTGCAGGTCGCGTGGGCCGACAGCGGCATCGAGGGGCCGGAGGACCTCTCGGACAAGCAGATCGGCAGCTGGGGCTTCGGCAACGAGTGGGAGCTCTTCGCGGGCCTCACCGAGGTCGACGCGTCGGGCTACACGATCGTGCAGCAGAACTTCGACATGAACGCGCTGCTCAACAAGGAGATCGACGCCGCGCAGGCGATGACCTACAACGAGTACGCGCAGCTGCTCGAGGCCGTGAACCCCGAGACGGGCGAGCTCTACCAGCCCGAGGACTTCTCGGTCATCGACTGGAACGAGGTCGGCACGGCCATGCTCCAGGACGCGATCTGGGCCAACAGCGAGCGGCTCGAGTCCGACCCCGAGTACGCCGAGACCGCGGTCAAGCTCATCCAGGGCGCGATCCTCGGCTGGATCGACCAGCGCGACGACCCGCAGGCCGCGGCCGACGCGGTGACCGCCGCCGGGTCGACGCTCGGCACGAGCCACCAGCTGTGGATGGCCAACGAGATCAACAAGCTCATCTGGCCCTCGACGAGCGGCATCGGCCACATCAACGAGGACCAGTGGGACGCCACCGTCGAGATGGCCCTCATGACGAAGAACCAGGACGGCGCGCAGGTCATCACGACCGACCCGCCGGACGGGTCGTACACCAACGAGTACGTCGACGAGGCCATCGCGAACCTCGAGGCCGACGGCGTCGACATCCAGGGCGAGGACTACGAGCCCATCGAGGTCACCCTCAACGAGGGCGGCAACTAGCAGACGGATGCCGCGGGGCGCGGCCCGCACGCCCCGCCCCGCGGCATCCACCCCACGAAAGGCGACGACGCCCATGACCGAGAACCTCACCGCCGACCTCGACGCGCTCGCGCGCGAGCTCGACGCCGAACACGTCTTCCACTCCTGGTCGGCGCAGGGGAGTCCCCCGCAGCTCGTCGTCGCGAGCGGCCGCGGCACGCGGGTCTGGGACCACTCGGGCCGGGAGTACCTCGACTTCTCCAGCCAGCTCGTCAACGTCAACATCGGCCACCAGCACCCGGCCGTCGTCTCGGCGATCCGGGAGCAGGCCGAGCTGCTGACCACCATCGGCCCGCCGACCGTGAACCTCGCCAGGGGCGAGGCCGCGAAGCGGATCGTGTCGCATGCCCCGAGCGGCATGTCCAAGGTGTTCTTCACCAACGGCGGCGCCGATGCGAACGAGAACGCGATCCGGATGGCGCGCCTGCACACCGGCCGCGACAAGGTGCTCTCGACGTACCGGTCGTACCACGGCAACACCGGCGCCGCGATCGTCTCGACGGGGGACTGGCGGCGCATCCCGAACGAGTTCGCGCGCGGACACGTGCACTTCTTCGGGCCGTTCCTGTACCGCTCCGAGTTCTGGGCGACGGCGCCCGAGGAGGAGTCGGAGCGCGCGCTGCAGCACCTGCGCCGCATCATCGAGTCCGAGGGCCCCGCGACGATCGCGGCCGTGCTGCTCGAGACCGTGCCCGGCACGGCCGGGGTGCTCGTGCCGCCGCCCGGCTACCTGGCCGGCGTCCGCGAACTGTGCGACCGCCACGGCATCCTGCTCATCCTCGACGAGGTGATGTGCGGCTTCGGGCGCACCGGGCGCTGGTTCGCGTTCGACGGCTACGACGTGCGGCCCGACCTCATCAGCTTCGCGAAGGGCGTCAACTCGGGCTACGTGCCCGTCGGCGGCGTCGTCATCTCCGACGAGATCGCCGCCGACTTCGACGAGCGGATCTTCCCGGGCGGGCTCACCTACTCGGGCCACCCGCTCGCGATGGCCTCGATCGTCGGGGCGCTCGACGCGATGGAGTCCGAGGGCATCGTCGACCACGCACGCCGGGTCGGGGCCGAGGCCATCGCCCCGGCCCTCACGGAGCTCGCCGAGAAGCACGCCGTGATCGGCGAGGTGCGCGGCGAGGGCGTCTTCTGGGCGCTCGACCTCGTCGCCGATCCCGAGACGCGCGCGCCGCTGCCCGCCGCCGAGGTCGGGCGCATCAAGGGCGCGCTGGTCGAGCGGGGCCTGCTGCCGTTCGTCGCCGAGAACCGGATCCACGTCGTGCCGCCCTGCGTGGTCACGGCCGAGGAGGTCGAGCAGGCGACCGCGATCTACGACGAGGTGCTCGGCACCGTCGACGTGTGAGACGGATGCCGCGGCCTCCGTCCGGGGCGCCGCGGCACCCACCACCCCTACGAAACGACCCGGACACCTCGATTCGGAAGGAACGAGACCATGACCGACACCCAGACCGCCCCCAGCGCCGAGGGCACGCAGGCCGCAGACGTCGTCGAGCACTGGATCGACGGCGGCCCGGCTTCGGGCGACTCCGACCGCACGGGACCCGTCTACAACCCCGCGCACGGCGTCGAGCAGCGGCGCGTGCGCTTCGCGTCGACCGACGACGTGGATGCCGCGGTGCAGGCCGCCGCGCGGGCCTTCCCCGCATGGCGCGACGCGTCGATCGCCAAGCGGCAGCAGGTCATGTTCCGCTTCCGCGAGCTGCTCGCGTCGCGGACCGACGAGCTCGCCGCGATCCTCACGAGCGAGCACGGCAAGGTCCTCGGCGACGCCGCGGGCGAGATCGCGCGCGGCCTCGAGGTCGTCGAGCTCGCCTGCGCGATGCCCGCGTACACGAAGGGCGAGTACTCCGAGAACGTCTCGACCGGCATCGACGTCTACTCGCTGCGCCAGCCGCTCGGCGTCGTGGGCATCATCAGCCCGTTCAACTTCCCGGCGATGGTGCCGCTGTGGTTCTTCCCGCTCGCGATCGCGACGGGCAACACGGTCGTGCTGAAGCCGTCGGAGAAGGACCCGTCGGCCTCGGTCTGGCTCGCGCGGCTGTTCCAGGAGGCCGGGCTGCCCGACGGCGTCTTCAACGTGGTGCACGGCGACAAGGTCGCCGTCGACGCGCTGCTCGAGCACCCGACCGTCCGGTCGATCTCGTTCGTGGGCTCGACCCCGATCGCGCGCTACATCTACGCGACGGCGACGGCCAACGGCAAGCGCGTGCAGGCCCTCGGCGGCGCGAAGAACCACATGCTCGTGCTTCCCGACGCCGACCTCGACCTCGCGGCCGACGCGGCCGTGAACGCCGGGTTCGGTTCGGCCGGCGAGCGCTGCATGGCGATCTCGGCGGTCGTCGCGGTGGACTCGATCGCCGACGAGCTCGTCGAGAAGATCAGCGAGCGGATGTCGCGGCTCGTCACCGGCGACGGCACCCGCGGTTGCGACATGGGTCCGCTCATCACGCGCGAGCACCGTGACAAGGTCGCCGGGTACCTCGACGTGGCCGGCGAGGACGGGGCATCCGTCGTCGTGGACGGCCGCGACCCCGAGGTGGACGGCGAGCCCGACGGGTTCTGGATGGGCCCGACGCTCATCGACAAGGTGCCGACGTCGTCGGCCGTGTACCGCGACGAGATCTTCGGACCGGTGCTCTCGGTCGTGCGGGTCGACGGCTACGAGGAGGGCCTCGAGCTGATCAACTCGTCGCGCTACGGCAACGGCACCGCGATCTTCACGAACGACGGCGGTGCCGCGCGGCGCTTCCAGCGCGAGGTGACGGTCGGCATGGTCGGCATCAACGTGCCGATCCCCGTGCCCGTGGCCTACCACTCGTTCGGTGGATGGAAGGACTCGCTCTTCGGCGACGCCAAGGCCTACGGCCCGCGCGGCTTCGACTTCTTCACGCAGGAGAAGGCGATCACGTCGCGCTGGCTCGACCCGAGCCACGGCGGGCTGAACCTGGGCTTCCCCCAGCACGACTGACCCGAGGTCGGTCGGTTCGGGTCGGCCGCCGCGTCACCCCGCCGGAGCGGGCGGGCGCGGCGGCCAGGTCGGCGCGCCGAGGTCGCGCGAGATGCTCCGTGCGGCG
>NZ_SDPL01000221.1 GCF_004135055.1 Agromyces binzhouensis
CGCGCCCGTCGCGGGCGCGCGCCCGGCGAGCTGGTGGGCGGCGCGGGCCTCGGGCACGACGCTCGCGGGCACCGTCTCCGAGGTCGTCTGCCAGTCCATGCTCCGATTCTCCCCGACGCCGTCGGACTGCGCGGCACTGTTACGCGCGGCCCGGAGACGACGGATGCCGTGCCCTCGCGGGACGCGGCATCCGTGTGGTTCGCGCGGCGGAACTAGACCCGAGCCGCCTCCGTCGCCCGACGCGCTGCGGCCAGGCCCGCCTCGAGGTCGGCCTTGAGGTCGTCGATGTTCTCGATGCCCACCGACAGCCGGACCAGGCCGGGCGTCACGCCGCTCGTCAGCTGCTGCTCGGGTGTCAGCTGCGAGTGCGTGGTCGAGGCCGGGTGGATGACCAGCGAGCGGACGTCGCCGATGTTCGCGAGGTGGCTGAAGAGCGACAGGTTGTCGACGAGCGCACGGCCGGCGTCGACACCGCCCTTGAGCTCGAAGGAGAGCACCGCGCCGACGCCCTTCGGGGCGTACCGGTTGGCCGCCGCGTACCACGGGCTGGACGGCAGGCCGGAGTAGTTCACGTGCGCCACGTCGGGGTGGCCGTCGAGCCACTCCGCGATCTCCTGCGCGTTCTGCGTGTGCCGCTCGACGCGGAGCGACAGCGTCTCGATGCCCTGGATGAGCTGCCAGGCGCTCGCCGGCGCGATCGACGCACCGAGGTCGCGCAGCAGCTGCACGCGCGCCTTGATGACGAACGCGAGCGCGTCGCCCACCGCGGCCGTGTAGCTCGCGCCGTGGTACGACGGGTCGGGCTCGGTGAGTCCGGGGAACTTCTCGACGTTCTTCGACCACTCGAAGCGGCCGCCGTCGACGATCACGCCGCCGATGACGGTGCCGTGGCCGCCGAGGAACTTGGTGGCCGAGTGGATGACGATGTCGGCCCCGTGCTCGAACGGGCGGATCAGGTACGGCGTCGCGATCGTGTTGTCGACGATCAGCGGGATGCCCGCGTCGTGCGCGACGCCCGAGACGAGCGCGATGTCGAGCACGTTGATCTTCGGGTTGCCGATCGTCTCGGCGAAGAACAGCTTCGTGTTCGGGCGGACCGCACGCCGCCACTCGTCGGCGTCGTCCTGGTTCTCGACGAACGTCGTCTCGATGCCGAGCTTGGCGAGCGTGTACTTGAAGAGGTTGTAGGTGCCGCCGTAGATCGAGCTCGACGAGACGATGTGGTCGCCCGCCTGCGCGATGTTGAGCACGGCGAACGTCTCGGCGGCCTGGCCCGACGCGACGAGGAGCGCGCCGCTGCCGCCCTCGAGTGCGGCGAGGCGCTCCTCCACCACGGCCTGCGTCGGGTTCATGATGCGCGTGTAGATGTTGCCGAACTCGGCCAGCGCGAAGAGGTTCTGCGCATGCTCCGACGAGTCGAACACGTACGACGTCGTCTGGTAGATCGGCGTGGCCCGGGCCTTCGTCACCGGGTCGGGCGCGGCGCCCGAGTGGACCTGCTTGGTCTCGAAGCGCCAGTCGGCGGCGTGGTCGGCCATGGGGACTCCTTCGCGAATCGGGATGCGGCCCCGCCGCACCCGTCGCCCACCGTACGTCCGGCCCGCCGGGGGCTCAACGGATGCCGCAACACGGCGTCATTCGCGCGCGTCGGGCTTCGGCGGCTCGGGCAGCGGCGGCAGTGCGTCGGGCGGCAGCACGATCGTCCCCGTCGCGGTCATGGGCTCCGGCCGGAACAGCCACCGGGCGCGCGGCTCGATGAGCGGGCGGAAGACGCGACGCACGGGCTTCAGCGACAGCACGACCGAGACGCCCACGCAGAACACGATCATGACCGGCAGCACCCACCACGGCTGCTCGCCCTCGAGGAGCGGCGTCTCCCGCAGCGGGAACAGCACGAACGAGTGCAGCAGGTAGATGTACATGGTGGCGCTGCCGAACGCCGTGAACGGCGTGGTGCGGCGCGGCATGAGGACGAGGAACGCCACCGCGAGGAGCATCGCGAGCAGGAGCAGGAAGAGCCGGATGGCACCCGACCACGGTTCGTCGTACCCGATCGCCTCGTACGACTCGTCGTAGAGCATGAACCGTCGGAGCCTGAGGTCGCGCCAGGTCTCGATCGCCATCGGCAGGGCGACGAGGAGCACCCCGAACAGGGCGATGGCGCCCGCGCGCCATCGCCAGGTCGCGGCCGTCGACAGGTCGAGCCATCGGTCCGTGATGCGCCACTGGCGGAGCTTCCAGCCGAACACGAAGAACGGGAACATGCCGAAGGTGCGCGTGAGGGCGAGCGTCGAGTCGATCTCCACGGCGTAGCCGGCGCCGATTGAGATCGCGATGGCGATGAGCAGCGGGAACCGCAGCAGCACCAGGTAGGGCAGGGCGATGCGCCAGATCGCGAGGGCGATGAGGAACCACAGCGTCCACGACGCGGTGGTGTAGTCGAGCACGAAGTCGCCGCCGAGCGCGAACCGGATCAGCGTCCAGATCGTCTCGAAGATGAAGTACGGGAAGACGATGTCGGTGAGGACCTGCCGCATGGCGCGCGCGTTCGGCGGTCCGGACTTGGCGAAGTACCCGGAGACCGTGACGAAGACGGCCACGTGGAACGAGTAGATGAAGAGGTAGACGCTGTACGCCGCGTCGTCCTCGGCGATCAGCGGCAGGATCCCGTGCCCGATGACGACGAGCGTGATCGCGATCCATCGGGCGTTGTCCCAGAGCGGCACCCGGCGCTTGCGGTTCGGCGACCGGTGGGCATGGGGCAGCGTGTTCGGCTCCATCCGCCCATTGTCCCGCACCGGCCGAGGCCCGCATGCGGGACGCGCACTCGGGCAGAATGTCGGCATGGAGCAGATGCGCGCGGTGGTCACGGGAGCGAGTTCGGGGATCGGTGCCGCCACGGTGCGCGGGCTCGTCGCCGCCGGTTGGGCGGTGGTCGCGGTCGCGCGCCGCGGTGATCGGCTCGCCGCGCTCGCCGAGGAGACCGGGGCCGAGCCGTTCGTCGCCGACGTGACGAGCGATGCGGATGTCGCGGCGCTCGCCGAGCACGTCGCCGCCACGGGCGGCGCGCACGCGCTCGTGAACAACGCGGGCGGTGCGAAGGGGCTCGCGTCCGTCGAGGAGTCCGACCTCGACGACTGGGCGTGGATGCTCGAGGTCAACGTGCTGGGGCTCAAGCGCGTCACGAGCGCGCTCCTCCCGCTGCTCCGGCGCGGCGCGCTCGAGCGCGGCGTGGCCGACGTGGTCAACGTGACCTCGATCGCGGGGCACGTCGCGTACGTGGGCGGCGGCGGCTACAACGCGGCGAAGTTCGCGGCGCACGCGGTGACCGAGGTGCTGCGACTCGAGTTGAACGGCGAACCGATCCGGGTGGTCGAGGTCGCCCCGGGGATGGTGCGGACCGACGAGTTCGCGCTCGTGCGGTTCGGCGGCGACCGAGCCCGCGCCGACGCGGTCTACGACGACGTCCCCGAGCCGCTGGTCGCCGAGGACATCGCGGGCGTCATCGTCGACGCGATCTCGAAGCCCAGGCACGTCGACCTCGACCTCATCGTCGTGAAGCCCGTCGCCCAGGCGGCGCCGTACCGGCTCGCGAAGGGTCCGCTCGCGGTCAAGGCGGGGCCGAGCGCATGAGGATCGGCCGCGTCGAACGCCGCCATCGGTGGGTGGCCCTCACCGCCCCCTGGCTCGCGATCCTCGGTTTCCTGTTCGTGGCCGCCTACACGCTCTGGGTGCTCGCTCCCGGGGTCGTCGACGAGTGGCGCGCGCTCTTCAACGTCGTCTTCGTCGTCACCTGGCTGGCGTTCCTGGCCGACTTCGTCCTCCGACTCGTGCTCACGCCCAAGGGCGAGCGATGGCGCTACATGTGGCACCACCCGATCGAGTTCCTGTCGGTGATCGTCCCCGTGTTCCGGGCGCTCCGCGCCGTGACCCTGCTGCGGCACGTCCCTGCGCTCCAACGACGCACGGCCGACACGGTCCGCGCGAACTTCGTCATCACCGCGGTCGTGTACGCGGCCATGTACGTGTTCTTCCTCGCGCTCGCGACGCTCCAGGCGGAACGCGAGGCGCCGGGCGCGACGATCACGAACTTCGGCGATGCGCTGTGGTGGGCGGTGGTGACGCTCACCACGGTCGGGTACGGCGACACCTATCCGGTCACGGCGCTCGGTCGCACCTGGGCCGTGTTCCTCATGATCGGCGGCATCGCGATCGTCGGCGTCGCGTCCGCCACGGTCATCTCCGTGCTGAACGAGCGCCTCAGTGCGCTCCGGCACGGGCACCCGGCCGAGTCGGCGCTGGCCGAGCGCGAAGCGCTGCTGGCAGACGACGTCGACGTGCCCGAACCGGGGGCGCGCGGCGGCGAGCAGGGCTCCGTCGACGAGGTCGGCGGCCGGTAGCCTGACGGGATGAGCTTCGATGCGAACGACGCCGCCGACGGCGCCGACGGGATCCGACGCGAGATCCTCTCCTGGGACGACTTCGGCGACGCGGCGCGCTCGCTGGCCGCCGACGTCCTCGACTCGGGCTTCCGGCCCGACGTGGTGATCGCGATCGCCCGCGGGGGACTCCTGCTGGCGGGAGCGATCGCCTACGCGCTCGGCACGAAGTCGTGCGGCTCGATCAACGTGGAGTTCTACACGGGCGTCGACGAGCGACTTCCGGCCCGACGTGGTGATCGCGATCGCCCGCGGGGGACTCCTGCTGGCGGGAGCGATCGCCTACGCGCTCGGCACGAAGTCGTGCGGCTCGATCAACGTGGAGTTTTACACGGGCGTCGACGAGCGCCTGCCCGAGCCGGTGCTGCACCCGCCCATGCTCGACGCGCCGGCGCTCTCCGGTCGGCGCGTGCTCCTCGTCGACGACGTCTCCGACTCCGGCCGGACGCTGCGCAAGGTCGTCGACCTGCTCGCCGACGCCGGCGCCGACGTGCGCACCGCGACGCTCTACACGAAGTCGCACACCGTGCTCGCGCCCGACTACGACTACCGGCGCACCGACGACTGGATCGTGTTCCCCTGGTCCGCGCTGCCGCCCGTCGAGGTCGCGGAGGCGGCCCGATGAGCGTGCACCTCGTCGGCGGCGGGTGGGACCCGGCGCACGCGGCATCCGTCTACGCCCCGTTCCTCGCGGAGGCGGCCGAGGCCGCCGGGCGGGCCGGTGCCGACCGC
>NZ_SDPL01000222.1 GCF_004135055.1 Agromyces binzhouensis
GGGCACGCTGCCCACGCCGGAGAAGTCGGAGAAGTCCAAGCGATAGCGCGGGGATGGGACGGGCCGGGCGCGCAGCGCCCGGCCCGTCGTCGCGTGCGGCGGGATCAGCGCCGCGACGAGCGCTGCGAGCCGTCGTCCTCCCCGGGCGGCTTCATGATGGCGCCGGCGGCGAGTCCGACCGCGAGTCCCGCGGCGAGCCACAGCCAGAACCCGGTCCAGAGGCTCACGACGAGTCCGATGACGAGCCCGACGACGAGCCCGACGATGAGCTGGCGTCGACGAGCGGGGGAGAGGGGTTCGCGAGCGGGCATGCTGCCAGCGTAGGCGCTGCCGTCGCGTGCGACCCCCGGCAACCGACGGGCCGGGCGGATGCCGCGCGCGGCGAGCCGTGGCATCCGTCGCCGTCAGATCAGGCCGAGCGCACGCACCGCCTCGCGCTCCTCGACGAGCTCGGCGACCGACGCGTCGATGCGCGCGCGGGCGAACGCGTCCACGGCGAGCCCCTCGACGACGGTCCACGTCCCGCCCTCGGCCACGACGGGGAACGAGGAGATCACGCCCTCCGCGACGCCGTACTCGCCGTTCGACCAGGTCGCCGCGCTCGTGCGCCCGCGATCGCCGGTGCCGAGCATCCAGTCGCGCATGTGGTCGATCGTCGCGGACGCCGCCGACGCGACCGACGACGAGCCGCGGACCTCGATGATCTCGGCGCCGCGCTTGGCCACGCGCGGGATGAACTCGTCGACCAACCACTCCCGCGCCGCATCCGTCCCGCCCAGCCGGGCGGCGAGCAGCGCGGGGACCGGATCGCCGTCCGCCGTCGCGTGCGCGAGGTCGGGGAACTGGGTCGCCGAGTGGTTGCCCCAGATCGTGACGCCCCGGATCCCGCCGACCGGCGTGGCCACGGCGGCGGCGAGTTGCCCGAGCGCACGGTTGTGGTCGAGCCTCGTGAGCGCCGTGAACCGCTCCTTCGGCACGTCCGGCGCGTGCGACGCGGCGATGAGGGCGTTCGTGTTCGCCGGGTTGCCGACGGCCACGACGCGCACGTCGTCGGCTGCGTGGTCGTTGATCGCTCGCCCCTGCGGCCCGAAGATGCCGCCGTTCGCCTCGAGGAGGTCTCCGCGCTCCATGCCCGCGGTGCGCGGCCGCGCACCCACGAGGAGTGCGGCGTTCGCTCCGTCGAAGGCGACGTTCGGATCGGCCGTCACCTCGACGTGCGCGAGCAGCGGGAACGCCGAGTCCTGCAGTTCGAGCGCAGCGCCCTCGGCGGCGCGGAGGCCCTGCGGGATCTCGAGGAGGTTCAGGCGCACGGCGGTGTCGGGACCGAGCAGGGCGCCCGAGGCGATGCGGAACAGCAGCGCGTAGCCGATCTGCCCCCCGGCGCCGGTGATCGTGATCGTGACCGGTCTGCGGCTCATGCCCACGAGCCTACGCCGCGGCGTTCACCACCCCATGGTGCCGGGCGCGCCCTTGACCGGTCCCGCGACCATCGAGGTCATCCACCCGCCGTAGAAGCCGCCGGGCTGGGGGAGCACCCGCTCGCCGTCGACCGTGCAGGCGTCCATCGGACCCGCGTAGACGGCGACGCGGTCGCGGAGCACCTCGAACCCGGGCGAGGGCGTCGGGTAGTTCCAGGCGGCGCGGTGAGCGGCGCGATCGCCGCCCCGCACGTCGAAGTACCTCGCCGCACCCTTGAACTCGCAGAACGACGAACCCGCGGTCGGCACCAGCGCACCGGGCGCGAACGCGTCGATCGGCAGGTAGTAGACGGGCGGATGACTCGTCTCGAGCACGCGGACCACGTCGCGCGTATCGGCGATGCGGTCACCGCCGAGGTCGATCGTGACCCGCACGTCGACCGCCTCGACGCGCGGCGGCCGCGGATAGTCCCAGACGGACTCCTGGCCGGGACCGACGGGCTCTCGTATCGGACGCATGCCCGCACGCTAGGCCGCGACGCTGGGAGGCTGCCGACACGGTCGGGCCCGGCCCCCGCGGCGGCGCGCCGCGAGCGTGGCATCCGCTCGTTCGCTAGCGTGAGCGGACAAGGGGGAACCGATGAGGGAACTGTATCCGGAGATCGAGCCGCTCGAGACCGGGATGCTGGACGTCGGCGACGGCCAGCACATCTACTGGGAGGTCTCGGGCAATCGCGACGGCAAGCCCGTCGTGTTCCTCCACGGCGGGCCCGGCGGGGGCACGTCGCCGGCGCACCGGCGACTGTTCGACCCCGCCAGGTACCGCATCGTCCTGTTCGACCAGCGCGGGTGCGGCCTGTCCATCCCGCACGCCTCCGAGCCCGGCGCCGTGCTGTCGGCGAACACGACCTGGCACCTCATCGCCGACATGGAGCGCCTGCGCGCGCATCTCGGCATCGACCGCTGGCAGGTGCTCGGCGGCTCGTGGGGCAGCGCGCTCGCGCTCGCCTACGCCGAGACCCATCCCGAGCGCGTCACCGAGATCGTGCTGCGGGGCATCTTCACGCTGCGCCGCCAGGAGTTGGACTGGTTCTACGAGGGCGGGGCGTCCGCGATCTTCCCCGACCTCTGGGAGGACTTCCTCGCGCCCGTCCCGATCGGCGAGCGGGTGCACCTGATCGAGGCCTACCACCGCCTCCTGACCGACCCGGATCCGGCCGTGCACCAGCCCGCCGCGATCGCCTGGTCGCGATGGGAGTCGTCGACGATCACCCTGCTGCCGCAGGCCGACACCATCGCCCGCTTCACCTCGCCGGAGTACGCCACGGCGTTCGCGCGGATCGAGAACCACTACTTCCGCCACGGCGGCTGGTGGGACGAGGGCCAGCTCATCCGCGACGCGCATCGCCTGCGCGACATCCCCGCCGTGATCATCCAGGGGCGCTACGACATCTGCACGCCCGTGATGACCGCGTGGGACCTCCACCGGGCCTGGCCGGAGGCGGAGTTCCGGATCATCGACGACGCCGGGCACGCGTTCGACGAGCCCGGGATCCTCGACGCGCTCATCGCGGCGACGGATCGCTTCGCCACCGTCGATCAGGGACTGGTCGGCGCCGGCTCCGTCGACGTCGCCGTCGCCGACGGTGACGAGGGCGACGAGGACGAGGGCGACGTGGACGACGTCGAGGCAGAGGAACGCGAGGACCTCGAGGCCGAGCACGACGATTCCGACGGCGACGGCGACGACGACGACCGCGACGGCGACGACGACTCGGACGACGACGACGACTCGGACGACGACGACTCGGACGAGGACGACGACGACGACTCGGACGAGGACGACGACGACTCGGACGATGACGATGACGACGACGACGACGATGACGATGACGCGCAGGAGCGCGCGCCCGAGTCCTCACCCCAGCCGTCGAGCGTAGCCCCGGTCGACGACGAGCGGAAGGCGGAGCCCGAGGGCGATCCGGCGCGGTAGTTTCGTGCCATGACGTTCAACCCCAAGGCCGACATCGGCGGCGGCCGCACCTCTCGGCGCGGACGGAACACCGGCATCGCCGTGGGCGGCGGCCTCGGCGTCCTCGCGCTCGTGCTGGTCGGCTCGTTCCTCGGCGTCGACCTGACCGGCCTGCTCGGCGGCACCGGCGGCGGCACCACGAGCGAGGATTCGACGCTCGAGCAGTGCCAGACCGGCCAGGACGCGAACGAGCAGATCGACTGCCGCATGAAGGGCGCGGATGCCTCGCTCGACACGTACTGGTCGGAGGCGTCGCCGGGCATCGGCGTGGACTACGTGCGGCCCCAGGGCTTCGTGCTCTTCGACCAGGCCGTCGCGACCGGCTGCGGCAACGCGTCGTCGGCGACCGGACCGTTCTACTGCCCGCCCGACCAGACGATCTACATCGACACCTCGTTCTACGACCAGCTCGAGCAGCGCTTCGGCGCCGAGGGCGGACCGCTCGCCGAGATGTACGTCGTCGCGCACGAGTACGGTCACCACATCCAGAACATCGCGGGCGTGCTCGACTCGACTCGCGACGGGCAGACCGGCCCGACCTCGAACGCCGTGCGCGTCGAACTCCAGGCCGACTGCTTCGCCGGCGCCTGGGCCGGCGCCGCCGCGAGCACGGAGGACGCCAACGGCGAGACGTTCCTTCGGCCGATCACCCGCGAGGAGTACCAGCAGGCGATCGACGCCGCAGCCGCGGTCGGCGACGACCGCATCCAGGAGGCGACGCAGGGCCAGGTCACCCCGCACACCTTCTCGCACGGCACGAGCGAGCAGCGCGTGCGCTGGTTCGCGACCGGATACGAGGAGGGAGTCGGCGCCTGCAACACCTTCCAGGTCGACGGGTCCGAGCTGTGATGCGTCGCGCGGGCGCCGTGATCGTCGGCGTGCTGGGCGTCGTCGCGCTCGCCGTGGTCGGCTTCCTCGTGTGGTCGCACACGGTGTTCTCCGGCGAACGCGAGGCCTCCCTCGATGCGTGGCGCTCCGCCGCGGTCGAGATCAGTCGAACCGACAGCGGGTTCCTGCTCGAGCCGGCCGCCGCGGGCGCCGACCTGGGGCTCGTCTTCATCCCGGGAGCCAAGGTCGAGCCGAGCGCGTACCTGTACAAGCTCTCCGGGATCGTCGAGGAGACCGGGATGACGGTGGTCGTGACCCATCCGACCCTCAACCTGGCGTTCTTCGACACCCGGCCGCTCGAGGCGTTCACCGAGGCGGCGCCGGACGTGTCGCGGTGGATGGTCGGCGGGCACTCCCTCGGCGGCGTCCGCGCGTGCCAGCTCGTCGAGGGCGGGGCGGATGACGCGGCTCCCGACGTCGTCGGCCTCGTGCTCTTCGGCAGCTACTGCGCGAACGACCTCTCGGGCACGGATCTCGCGGTGCTCTCGCTCGTCGGCGAGCACGACGGCCTGAGCACGCCCGAGAAGGTCGCGAGCGCTGCGCACCTGCTCCCCGCCGACGCGGAGTCGGTGCTCATCGCGGGCGCGAATCACGCCGCCTTCGGCGACTACGGTCCGCAGCCGGGCGACGGCGTCGCCACGGCCGACCGTCAGGCCGTCCGCGACGAGATCTCGGGTGCGGTGAAGGAGTTCCTCGGGACCTCGGGGCTCGCGGGCTGATCGGGATCGCGCCCCCCGCCCTGCGCCTCGGGCGTCGAGCGCGGCCTGGGGGCCGGTGCGGCGTCCGTCCGCGGCGCC
>NZ_SDPL01000223.1 GCF_004135055.1 Agromyces binzhouensis
GCCCGCCGCGCCGGGCCCGCCGCCCAGCGGCACCCCCGTCGCCCGGTTGAGCGGTCCGCGGAGGCCGGCGCGGGCGATGACGCGCTGGATCGTGAGGTCGCGCTCGTTCGGCGAGCCGACGTAGCGGATCTCGTTCAGCCCCTGGCGCTGCGCGGCCGACTCGAACACGATGTGGCCGAAGCCGAAGATCCGGCCGAGCACGGGCCGGTGGACCGAGATGTCGAGGATTCGCGAGAGGGGCATGGTCGCGATGTTCTGGGTGAGGATCCCGTGCACCCGGAACACGCGCATGTTCGTGATGACGAACCGGTCCATCTGCGCCTGCAGGATCCGCCAGAGGCAGAAGCAGGCGAGGCCGATCGCGAGCGCCGCCGGCAGCCACCACGCCTGCGGCGGCACCACGAACGCGAGCAGCAGCAACGGCACGGATGCCACGAGCCCGAGCACCGGCTTGACGATCGCCGCCCAGTGCTTCGCGACCTCGTCGACGACGACCTCGCCCTCGTCGGCGATGAGGAACCGCTCGACGCGGGGGTCGAAGATGCTGCGGGCGTCGGCGGTCACGTGCGCTCCGTCAGGATGCGAGCGAGGTGAAGAAGCGGCCGACCGCCTCGGCGGCGCCCCAGACGGCGGCGAAGGCGCCCTGGACCGCGTTCGCCGCATCTTCGGGCCTCGTGATCGTGTAGAACAGGGCGAACCCGATGACGAGCCCGATGGCGATGCGCTTGACCCACTTCACGGCGGTGGTCCCTTCGAGTAGAGGTGGGTGTGGGCAAGCCAGGCCCCCCGAAGGCCCGCCCCGGACCCGCTCTTTTCTACCGCACGCCGGGTCGGCCCTCAACGCGCCACTCCGCTCGGCGATAGGATCGGCTGGCCCGGTCCGCGCTCCCGACGGACGGCGTCAGGCGAGGAATCCATGGTCGGCATCGAAGAGGTGGCCAAGCTCGCGGGGGTCTCCACCGCGACGGTCTCGCGCGCCCTGAGCGGTCGCGGCCACGTCTCCCCGGCCTCGAAGGCCAAGGTGGTGGATGCCGCGGCGCAGCTCGGCTACGTCGTCTCGTCCAACGCGTCGAGCCTCGCGTCGGGTCGCACGCGCAACGTGGGCGTCGTGATCCCGTTCCTCAACCGGTGGTTCTTCGCATCGGTGCTGGAGGGCGCGCAGCAGGCGCTGCTCCGGCACGGCTACGACGTCACGCTGTACAACCTGTCGGGCGACGGCCGCGAGCGCTCGAGCGTGTTCGAGCACTTCCTGCTCCGCCAGCGGGTCGACGCCGTGGTCGCGGTCTCCCTCGAGCTCACCGAGCACGAGGTGCAGCGCCTGCACGACCTCGGCAAGCCCCTGGTCGGCGTCGGCGGTCCGATCCCGGGCGTCCGCACGCTCACGATCGACGACGCCGCGGTCGCCCGGCTCGCGACCGAGCACCTCCTCGCCCTCGGGCACCGCCGTATCGCCCACATCGGCGGCGACCTCGAGTTCGACCTCGACTTCCACCTGCCGACGAACCGCCGACTCGGGTACGAGGCGGCGCTGCGCGACGCGGGCGTCGAGCCCGACCCCCGCATCTTCGCCCCGGCGGACTTCACGATCCAGGGCGGCTACCACGCCGCGAAGCAACTGCTCGGCGTTCCGCACGACCGGCCGACCGCGATCTTCGCCGCGTCCGACGAGATGGCCATCGGCTCCATCCTCGCCGCACGCGACCTCGGCATGGTCGTGCCGCGCGACGTCTCGATCATCGGCATCGACGACTACGACCTCTCGGAGTTCTTCGGCCTCTCCACGGTGGCGCAGTTCCCGCGCGGCCAGGGCGAGAAGGCGGTCGAGATCCTGATGGAGCAGCTCGAGCCGGGCCCGGATGCCGCGCCGCCGGCCGCGACTCCCCTGCCGTTCGAGCTCCGCGTGCGCTCCTCCACGGCGGTCCCGCCCGAGCGCTGAGGCGCGCCTCCGGGGCGGATCCGAAGTCGGATCGGCTAGCCTGCGCGGATGCCCGAGCGCTCGCCGGCGCGCGGCACCCGCTGAACGATCCGGCCACGCCAGAGAGGAAGCCGTCATGACCGACGCCACGCTCGACGACGCCACCGTGCTCGCCGCCGACCCCGACTGGTGGCGCCAGGCCGCCGTCTACCAGATCTACCCGCGCAGCTTCGCCGACGCGAACGGCGACGGCATCGGCGACCTCCGCGGGATCACGTCGCGCATCCCGTACCTCGTCGAGCTCGGCGTCGACGCGGTCTGGCTCTCCCCGTTCTACCCGTCGGCGCTGGCCGACGGCGGGTACGACGTCGACGACTACCGCGACGTCGACCCCAAGATCGGCACGCTCGCCGAGTTCGACGAGATGATCGCGGCGCTGCATGCCGCAGGCATCCGCCTGATCGCCGACATCGTGCCGAACCACTCGTCGAACCGGCACGAGTGGTTCCGCGAGGCGCTCGCGTCGCCGCGCGGGTCGGCGGCGCGCGAGCGCTACATCTTCCGCGACGGCGAGGGCCCGGATGGCACGGAGCCGCCGAGCGACTGGCAGTCGATCTTCGGCGGGTCGGCGTGGGAGCCCGTGGGCGACGGCCAGTTCTACCTGCACCTGTTCGCGCCCGAGCAGCCCGACCTGAACTGGGCGAACCGCGAGGTGCGCGACGACTTCCTCCGCACCCTTCGCTTCTGGTCGGACCGCGGCGTCGACGGCTTCCGGGTCGACGTCGCGCACGCCCTCGCGAAGGACCTCACCTACCCCCTGCGTTCGCACGCCGAGCTCGAGGCCACGAAGCTCTCGACCGACGGCTCCCACCCGCTGTGGGATCGCGAGGAGCTCGACGAGATCTACGCCGAGTGGCGCGCGGTGTTCGACGAGTACGACCCGCCGCGCATCGCGGTCGCCGAGGCGTGGGTCGCGCCGACCCGCCGTCACCGCTACGCGGCGCCGACGAGCCTCGGGCAGGCGTTCAACTTCGACCTGCTGCGCGCGAACTTCGACGCCGCGGAGTTCCACGAGATCGTCGACCGCAACATGGCGTTCGCGGCCGAGTCGGGCTCGTCGAACACCTGGGTGTTCTCGAACCACGACGTGGTCCGGCACGCGACGCGCTACGGCCTCCCCGACGACCACACGTTCGAGTACGACCTCGGCAAGGCGTGGCTGCTCTCGGGCGGGGTCTCGCCCGTGGTCGACGCGGCACGCGGGCTCCGGCGAGCGCGCGCCGCGACGCTCTTCCTCCTCGCCCTGCCGGGCAGCGCGTACCTCTACCAGGGCGAGGAGCTCGGGCTGGCCGAGGTCCCTGAGATCCCCGACTCGGAGCGCCAGGACCCGTCGTTCTTCCGCAACGCGGGCGTCGAGGTCGGGCGAGACGGATGCCGCGTGCCGCTGCCCTGGATCGCCGACGCGCCGTCGTTCGGCTTCGGGCCGGCCGGTTCGGATGCCTCGCACCTGCCGCAGCCGGCCTGGATCGCGTCGTACGCGGTCTCCGCGCAGGAGTCGGACCCCACGTCGACGCTCTCGATGTACCGCCGCGCGCTCGCGCTGCGCCACGAGCTGCAGGGGGCCGAGAAGCTGGCATGGATCTCGCTCGAGGAGGGCGCCGGCGGGGCCGACGCAGCGGCCGACGTGCTCGCGTTCCAGCGTCCGACCGGATGGACCGTGGTGACGAACTTCGGAACGACGCCGTTCGTGCTGCCCGCGGGCCTCGCCGGCCTCGACGTCATCCTCTCGAGCGCCTCGGACGCCGCCGCCGGCGAGGCCGCCGTGCCCGCACCCGCCGCCATTCCGCCCGAGACCACCCTCTGGCTCCGCTGAGCGCGCCCCGCGCCCCGCGTAGACGGCCGGCTTGTGCACTGGCGGTCACCCTCGAATCGACCTCCAGTGCACAGATCTCACTTCTGCGTGAGCAGACGACGTGGGCGACGGGTCTTGGGGAGACCGGTTGCGGTGAGGTAGTGGTCGATCGGGTGACGACGCATCGCCTCAGCCCAGTCCCAGCGGGCGAAGCCGCGCACACGGCGACGGATGGCGTCCTCCCGGCGCTTCTCGTCGATGACCGTCGCCGCGGCGAGCGCGGCCGGGTCACGCGTGCCACGGGCACCGGATGCCGCCGCCCGGGCGCGGCCGCGATACTTCCCCCGGCCGTCCGCTTCACCGACGACGCCGTGGTCGGGCCACCAGAAGTCGAGGTACGCGTCTCGCTCGAGCTCGTCCAGCCTGAGGCGATGCTGCAGCACGGGTTGGGGGAAGCCGAGCTCTTCGATCACGAGGCGGCTCAGGGTCTCGAGGGGCGTGGCAGCGCCATCCGTCGCCCGTCGGAGCACTTCGTCCATCCGCCGGCTCCCCGGGTACGGCAGCAGCCGCTCGTGCTCGGCATGGAGTCGGTGGATGCTGGTCCACGGAACGGCGCCGCCCCACGGCGGCGTGTACAGCGCGGCGTCGGTCGCAGTGAGCGCCGCCTCGAGTGGAGCGCGCCGCGCGACCTGGATCAGCGAGAACTCGATGGACGTCATCGCGATGCCGGCGCGCGCCGTGATCGGGACGTCCGCAGTGCGGGCGATCGTCACGACACCGCGACGGCGGCTGGCCGTGCCGTTCCTCGAGCGCACGAACACCTCGTCGGGCCACGGGCCGAGGATCGGCATGCCGGCGAGCGCGATCGCCGAATGACCGGTGAACACCGGGCGATCGAGCTGCGCGGCCGCCGCGCGGACCATCATCCGGTAGCGGCTGCGATCGCGTTCGGCGGGCGACTCTTCGGGGTCCGTCGGCGGCCTCGATCGGTAGGCGCCGGGCCTGAGCCGCTCCATCGTGCCGGCCTTCGCCGCCGCGTAGAGCTCGCGCTCCCGGCCGACGCTGCGTAGGTCGAGCGCGTAGACGAGACCGTGGTCACGGGTCGGGAACGGTTCGCGCATGCCTCGATGCTGCGCGGTCCGGCACGCAGCGGTGCCGGCGATCGACGATCCGTGCAGTCCCCTCGCGGAGTCCGCCCTGCGGAGGAGTGCTCGCTCCCCCACCCCCACCTCGCACGGACGGTCGATCTGTGCAGCGCAGGCCATGCTGCATCCGACCGTGAGGGCACAGCCCGACCGTGAGCGCGAGGGCGGGCAGGTCCGGGCGGGCGGGCCGGGCGGGGCGAGCCGGGCGGGGCG
>NZ_SDPL01000224.1 GCF_004135055.1 Agromyces binzhouensis
GCCGGGCGGCGGATGCGGCGGCCGAGGTCGCCGCCGCCCGTGACGCGTTGCCCGGCGTGACCGACCCGGTCGCGCGAGAACGGCGCTGACGGCGAGCACCTCGGCCGACCCGCTCCGGCTAGGGCCTCGTGCCCGGATCGCGGTCCACCTCGATGACCTCGACCTCCTCGACGACGACCACGTCGTCGGCCTCCTCGTCCTTCGGCAGCTCGGCGTCGAGCGGCAGTTCAGAGTCGGTGTACTCGCCTTCGGCGGGGTCGTGCGGCACGCGTTCGGCCATGATCGCCCTCCCTGTCCAGATGGAACGTCGTCCAACCGGTCGGCTGGACGGCCCCCACGCTAGGCAGCGCGCTCCTCGGGCGGCAGGGGATTGACGTGCGCCCGTCGGGGGCGTACCGCCTCTGGCGTCGACGAGGGGGCGCACGCCACACTGGTCGCGTGCCGACCGTGCTCCAGCTCACCCGTTCCGTCGTCGCGCCGATCACGCGGACGCGGCTGTTCCGGGTGGTCGCCCCGGTGGTCCTGCCGCCGATCGAGGCGGTGCTCGGTGCGCTCAGCGGCGGGCGGCTCCAGCTCGCATCGCTGCTCGTGCCGTCGCTGGTCCTGCACACCGTCGGTGCGCGGAGCGGCGCCCCGCGTGACGTGCACCTGATGTACACGCCGGACGGGCACGGGCGCGCGATCGTGGCGGGCACGAGCTTCGCCCGCGACCGCCATCCCGGCTGGACGTACAACCTGATGGCGAACCCCGACGCCTGGATCACCGTGCGCGACCGGACGTTCAGGGTCCGCGCGACTCGCGTCCCGGCGGCCGAACGCGACGCCGCGTGGGCCCGGATCGAGGCGCAGTGGCCCGGCTACCGGGGGTACGAGCGCGACTCCGGCCGCGTCGTGCGACTGTTCGTGCTGCGACCGGTCGCCGAAGCCGCGGCCCCGCCGCCCGACCCCGCTCGGGCCGCAGGCCGACTCCTCGACGCGCCATCCGCGTCGGATTAGGCTGCCCCGCATGTGCAGGAACATCCGAACCCTCCACAACTTCGAACCCGCCGCGACGAGCGACGAGGTCCGGGCCGCCGCGCTCCAGTACGTCCGGAAGGTCAGCGGCTCGACGCATCCGTCGAAGGCCAACCAGGCGGCGTTCGACGAGGCGGTCGAGGAGATCGCGCACGTCACGCAGCACCTGCTCGACCACCTGGTCACCTCGGCGCCGCCGAAGGACCGCGAGGTCGAGGCCGCGAAGGCCCGCGCCCGAGCCGCGCAGCGCTACGCCACGGCGGGCGCCTGAGCGAGGACGTCGGGGGAGCGCGGTAGCGTCACCGTCATGGCCCGCGACGCGACGACCCTCGAGATCGACGGACCCGACGGCGTGCGCGTCGTGCGGGTCTCCAGCCCCGAGCGCGTGGTCTGGCCCGAGGCGGGGATCACCAAGCTCGAGCTCGCACGGTACTTCATCGCCGTCGGCGACGCGTTCGTCGCGGCGAACGGCGATCGACCGGTCTCGCTCGAGCGCTTCCGCGACGGGATCGGCGGCGAGTCGTTCTTCTCGAAGAACCCGCCGAAGGGCGCACCGGAGTGGATGCGCGACGTGATGGTGACCTACCCCAGCGGCCGCAGCCATCCGCAGCTGGTCATCGACGAGCCCGCGGGCGCCGTCTGGGCCGCGCAGATGAACACCATCGTCTTCCACCCGTGGGCGTCCCGCGCGGGGGCGCCCGACCTTCCCGACCAGTTGCGCGTCGATCTCGACCCCCAACCGGGAACGGGCTTCTCCGACGCGGTCCCGGCCGCGTTCGCACTGCGCGACCTGCTCCGAGAGGCCGGGCTGACGGGGTTCGTGAAGACCTCCGGCAACCGCGGCATCCACGTCTTCGCGCCGATCGAACCCCTGCACGAGTTCCTCGACGTGCGGCACGCGGTCATCGCGCTCGGGCGCGAACTCGAACGACGCATGCCCGACCGCATCACGACGGCGTGGTGGAAGGAGGAGCGCGGCGAGCGCATCTTCGTCGACTTCAACCAGGCCAACCGCGACCGGACCATGGCCGGCGCGTACAGCCCGCGGGCGCTGCCCGGTGCGGCGGTCTCGTGTCCGCTCGAGTGGGAGGAGCTCGAGTCGGCCGATCCGGCGTCGTTCACGGTGCGCTCGGTCCCCGATCGGCTCGCCGAGCGCGGGGACCCGTGGGCGACCATGCATGCCGCACCGGGCCGGATCGACACCCTGCTCGACTGGTGGCGGCGCGACCTCGACGACGGGCTCGGCGAGCTGCCGTTCCCGCCCGACTTCCCCAAGATGCCCGGCGAGCCGACGCGCGTGCAGCCCAGTCGGGCGCGCAGGCCCGACGCCGACTGAGCGTCAGACCTCGGCGGTGAGCGGACCGCGCGCGGGCGGTGGCGGACCGTGCACCTCGCGATGCAGCCGTTCCATGCGGGCGTCGAGCTCTGCCGCGGTGCGTGCCGCGTCCGTCAGCTGGTCGAGCAGCCCGTCCGGAACCCGGCGGTCGTACTTGTAGTAGATCTTGTGCTCGAGGCTCGCCCAGAAGTCCATCGCGATCGTGCGGATCTGCACCTCGACGGCGACCGGATGCGCCCCCGTCGAGAGGAACACCGGCACCTCGACGATCAGGTGGAGGCTCTGGTACCCGTTGGCCTTCGGCTCGGCGATGTAGTCCTTCACCTCGAGCACGCGCACGTCCTCCTGCGCGGTGAGGAGCTCGGCGATCCGGTACGCGTCCGAGACGAAGCTGCACGTGACGCGGACGCCCGCGATGTCGGTGATCGTCGACCGGATCGCGTCGAACGAGGGCTCGACGCCCTTCCGACGCATCTTGTCGATCACGCTGTCGAGGCTCTTCAGGCGGCTCGAGATGTGCTCGATCGGGTTGTACGCGTGCGCCTGGCTGAACTCCTCGCGCAGGATCGAGAGCTTGGTGATCACCTCGTCCATGCCGAACTTGTAGCGCTGCATGAACCGCTCGGTCTCGTCGCGGAGCGCGCGCATCTCCTCGAGCGTCTGTCCGTCGAGGGTGTCGAGGGTGCGCTGCGCCCGGTCGGTCAGCATCGGCTGCGGGGCGGAGCGGGCTGGCGGGGTTCCGTCGAGCGGCGTCACGCAGGCAACGCTACGGGGCCAACCTCGGCATTCCCTCCGCGGGATCGATGCATCGGCCATGCACGCGGCCGAGGTGCTCAGTCGACGGCGTCGAGGTACCGCCAGCGGTCGTCGCGGACGAATCGGCTCGACTCGCGCTGGACCCCTCGCTCGGCGCCGTGGGCGTACCGCGCGGCGAACTCGACGACGCCCTCCCGGTCGAGCGGACCGCCGCGCTCGGTGCGCACGACCTCGAGCGACCGCCAGCGGAGCTCCGGGTCGAGGTCCAGGCGCTCGGGCCGGGTCGACGGATGCCACGTGGCGAGCAGGTACGCGGCGTCGCCGACCACGAAGGCGGTGTACCGCGAGCGCATGAGCTGCACCGCCGTCGGCGCGGCGCGTCCGGCGAGGAGCGGGCCGCAGCACTCGCCGTAGGCGCCCCCGCTCCCGCACGGGCAGCGGGCGTGGTCGGTCGGCGTCGCGAACGTCCGGTCGGGCTCCATGCACCCAGTCTCGCGCAGGCGCGGTCATGGTCTGCCCAGCAGAAGTCGAGGTTTCGTTCAGAAAACCCGTGCAGAGTAGGGGATTCGTGCGCCCGGGCCGTCGGCTCGGGCCCGTCCATGCCCCAGCTCGGAGGGCCACCGACCCCCAGGATCCGAGTCACCCCAAGCCTATGCAGACTTCCAACTCGATCACGCCCGCCCCCACCCAGAGCACCCCGTTCCGCACCGACGCCGCGACCCGTCGCGCCGCACGACGCGACCGCGTCGGCCGTCGGCGCCGACTGATCCTCGCCGGCGCGCTCGTCGCCGTCGGAGCGGTCGCGGGCACCGGGCTCACCGTCAACTCGTCGCTCGCCGCGCAGCGCGTCGCGGAGACCACCGCGCTCACCGAGTCCACGGGCCTCGCAGCCGAGCAGCTCGGCGCCTACGCCGGCGTCGCCCAGGCGAAGGTGCACGCCGAGGCGCGGGACACGCTGACCCTCGCGGAGGACACGCTCTCGAACGTCGAGGGCAAGATCGACGTCGAGCCGCTCGCGTCCTCGGTCGCCACGCTCGGCGACTACGAGGCGCTCCCGCTGGACGAGGTCCGCGACCTCACCGTCTCGACCCGCGCGGAGATCCGCAAGGCGGACGAGGCCGCGAAGGTGCACGACCGCGAGGTCGCCGAGCGCGAGGCGGCCGAGGCGCTCGCACGGGCGAACACGCCGGAGGGCGCCAAGCAGACCGCACGCGCCATGGCCGCCTCGAAGTACGGCTGGGGCGAGGCCGAGTTCCAGTGCCTCGTGCAGCTCTGGACCAAGGAGTCCGGCTGGAACTACCAGGCCGTGAACGCCTCGAGCGGTGCCTACGGCATCGTCCAGGCCTGGCCCGCCGAGAAGCTCGCGACGGCCGGCGCCGACTGGCGCACCAACGCGGCGACCCAGATCTCGTGGGGCCTCGACTACATCGCCCGCGGCTACGGAAGCCCGTGCGCCGCGTGGGGCCACTCGCAGTCCCTCAACTGGTACTGAGCGATCCCGCCTCCCGTGAACCGCCGATCCGCGAGGGTCGGCGGCTCACGCCGTCCGCGGGTCCAGCAGTGCGCGCCGATTCGGATGCCGGTCGAACCACTGCTCCACGTACCAGCAGCTCGGGACGATCCGGAGGCCCGAACGGGCCTCGACGTCGTCGACCGCGAACTGCACGAGCTCGGCCGCGAGGCCGCAGCCACGGTACGGCGGATTCGTGAAGGTCCGCACGAACGCGACGGTGTCGCCGAGTTCGCGATAGTCCAGCGCGCTCGCGACCTGTCCGTCGATGCGGAGCACGTACCGGCGGGAATCGGGTTCGTGGACGAGTTCCTTCACCCGCCCAAGGCTACGCCCGGGGGAGCCCGTCGCCGGTCAACGACCTCGGAGACGGTCGAGGTCGCGTCGTTCGCGCTTGGTCGGCCGCCCTGTGCCGCGGTCCCGCAGGGGCACGGATGCCACGGCCTCGCGAGGCGGCGGCGACGGCGTCCGGTCGTCCGCCGCGGCGGCCGCGAGCTC